>DASYZB010000050.1 GCA_035946615.1 Verrucomicrobiia bacterium | reverse complement strand
CCAAACGCACCCAGCCAGCGCAATCTCTACCGTTGCGGAAAATGAGCTGAAATTCTTAAAGTCGACCCGCCGTAGGTTCTTCAGATCCTTCGGAAAACCGAAGGTTCACGCTCGAATTTTGTCGCTTGTGGGATGCCAGTGGAAAAAACCGGTTTCGTGCGGGGATGCTCGCTCAGTCCCGCCTCGCCATCCAGCGTTTGCTCGAGAACAGGACCCCACGGAATTCTAAAACAGACTCTAAACCGCTTTTTTTCTATTATTTCCCAGCCGTCCAGTTGTATTTCTTTGGTCGTGAAGCACCGCGTCGCGTTTAAAGTATTATGGTCCGCCCTTGTCCTGGCCTGTGCGGGCCAGACCCACGGCCAATCCCTCATTGAGGGGAAGGTCACTTTGCCCAAGCCGCAGCCGGCGATGGAGCCACCCCCGCACTATGAGGGCCAAATAGGCCAAGTGGCCCCGCCAGACCCGCCGGTGGCAGTGGTTTATCTCGAGGGCGCATTCCCAACGGCCAGTACAAGCCCCGCATTCGTTACCAACCAGGTGTTCCAACTGGGAATGCAGTTCCACCCTGCCGTGCTGCCAATCCAGGTCGGAACGACTGTGGCCTTTCCCAATGAGGATGATTTCTATCACAACGTATTTTCGTACTCCAAGCCAAAGCGTTTCGATCTGGGACGCTATCGCAAGGATGACCGCCCGCCCCCGACAATCATCTTCGATAAACCCGGCGTGGTGAAGTTGTACTGCGAAATCCACCATTACATGCGAGGAGTCATCCTGGTCCTGGACACCCCCTATTTTACGCGCACCCAAACCAACGGCCTTTACAGATTAGAGAATCTGCCTCCAGGCAATTTCATGCTGAATGCATGGATTGACGAAAAGCACATTTTTAAGAAACCTGTGACGCTCGAGCCCGACCAGAGGCTGCATGTGGATTTCCAGTCGAAGTAAAGACAATTTATGAAGGGGGCTGCCCTGCTTTTATGGCTGATCGTCTTCGGAGCCACTGCTCGAGCCCAATCCTGGTTGGATGTGCTGCAGGATTCTTTGAGTCTCAAGAGCCCAAACGGTTTCTTCCAATCGGATTTAACAGGCCTGTTGGATTTGGAAGGCTATTACGTGGACCAGAGGCCCCCTGGATTGCTCTTTGAGAACGAAAGCTTCTTCAATCCCAGGCTCAGCCTCTTCCTGGATACAAGCCTGGGCCCCCACTTGTACTCCTTTGTGCAGGTGCGATTGGACCGTGGGTTCGACCCGGGCGAGAAGGACTTCGACGCGCGCGCCGATGAATACCTGCTGCGCTGGACACCGGGCAGCGACAGCAGGATCAGTTTCCAGTTCGGCAAGTTTGCCACTGTGGTGGGGAGTTGGGTAAAGCGACACGATTCCTGGCAGAACCCGCTGATTACGGCTCCACTGCCTTACGAAAATATCACAACCATTTCGGATGAATACCCTCCAGTCTCTCCCGCAGACTTCCTCGCCCGGCGCCACTTGCCCGATATGAAAGACGAGTGGATTCCTGCAATTTGGGGGCCGGTTTATGCAACGGGCTGGGGACTTTTGGGCGTTGTTGGGAAAATCGATTATGCATTCGATATCAAAAACGCATCCATTTCATCGCACCCGTATTCATGGGAGTTGGGCGATTCTTTATGGCAATACCCCACCCTCAGCGGGCGTTTGGGGTTCCGGCCAAATCCGGCGTGGAACCAAGGAATGTCCTTCAGCATCGGCCCTTATCTTTCGCCTGAAGCCGCGGACGCATTGCCGCCAGGCAAAGGCATCGGTGACTATAACCAATTCACCTTTGGCTATGACCTCAGTTACGCCCACCATCACTGGGAATGGTGGGGCGAGGTCTTCCTGACTCGCTTCGAGGTGCCCAACATCGGGAATGCCGATTTGCTGGCCTATTATTTGGAGCTCAAATACAAGATCAACTCGGGACTCTACGCGGCGGCACGCTGGAACCAGGAGCTCTATGGGACAGTTAACAATGGCGCCGGCGGACAGGAACCGTGGGATAACGATATGCTCCGGATTGATTTGGCCCTGGGCTATCGTTTCAATCGGCATCTCCAAAGCAAAGTCCAGTACAGCTTCGGTCACCGCAACACCTCCCTGCAGCAAGGAGAACAATTGTTAGCCGCCCAAGTCACTCTGAAGTTTTAATCCACGGCGCGAGTTCGGCTCACTCCTTATCAACTCGGACTCGATGCGGCACTGCCACATTTTCTTTCTGACGGCTCCCTGCAATGTGAAGTAACCCTACCAAACGTGGTGCTTAACGGCCTTAAGCAATTCGTGATTATTTGGATTTCGGGGAACCCGACCCCTCCCCGGCGCATCTCAGTGAAAAGGGCCGGGTTCGCGCTCTGCCCTCCAAAACGCTAATAAACATTTCCGATGATGAACGTATGAACACCAAAACACCGCTGCGCGCAGTCTTCTCATTAGGATTATCACTGGCAGTTTGCGGCCTCCTCAACGTGCCGCCTTGCCTGCATGCGGCCACCGTGAACGTCAGCGTCGTTGATTTCGCCTTCACTCCGGCGAGCGTGACCATCAATCAAAACGATGAGGTCACCTGGAACTTCAGTTCGGCCAACCAGGCCCCTCACTCGAGCACCAGCGACGGCGGATTATGGGACTCGGGCATTCTCGGCGCCGGCGCCGGCTTCAGCCACACCTTCAACTTGAGCGGCAACTTTCCATACCATTGCACCGTGCACCCGTTCATGACCGCATCGGTCACCGTGCAAGCGCCTCCTACCCCGCCGCCTCCTACAAATAACCCTCCCCCGGTAAGTACAGCGAGCGGCTACGTTGAAGGCAAGCTGGTCGCCGATATGGCCGGCAATGCCTTCCGCACCGACGCGCGGCTTGTCAATCCCTGGGGGCTGGTCGCCGGCCCGGACCTGATCGTCATCAACGACAATGGCACGGGCATCACGACCGTGTATGGCCCCATTGGCCAGCTCTATAGCTTTGATATCCAAATTCCCGCGCCTGGCGGCGGCACCTCTGCCCCTTCCGGCCTTGTCCTCAATGATACCTCCGCCTTCGTCGTCAACAATGCCGGACACCAGGCCCCCAGCCAGTTCCTCATGTCCACTGAAGACGGCGCCATCATCGCCTGGAACCACCAGATCAACGGTTCCAATGCCGTCATCGCCGTGGATAACTCGGCCTCCGGCGCCGTCTATAAAGGTCTCGACATCGCGCGCGACATGAACGGCAATCCTCAAATCTATGCCGCCAATTTCCATGTGGGCGTTGTGGACGTCTTCGATTCCAGTTTCCAATATGTCTCCTCGTTTACCGATTCGAATCTGCCGCCCAATTTTGCTCCATTCAACATCCGCAACGTCCAGGGCTACCTCCTGGTCAGCTTCGCACTCCAAAAACTGCCGGACGCCCACGACGATGCAGCCGGTCCGGGCAACGGCTTTCTGGACCTCTTCGATACGGACGGCACGCTCCTGCGGCGGTTCACATCCCAGGGCGCGCTCAATTCGCCTTGGGGCCTGGCCGTGGCGCCGGCGAACTTCGGCGAATTCAGCAACGCCCTGTTGGTCGGCAATTTTGGCGACGGTAAAATCAGCGCCTATAATCTCCTGACGGGCAAATGGCTGGGGTACCTCAAGGATACCAGTGGCAACGATGTCGTCGTTGATGGGCTGTGGGGTTTGAGCTTTCAGCGCTCATCCTGGGAAGACTCATTCAATGTCCCCCTCCCGCGACTCTACTTCTCCTCGGGCCCGAATGCGGAGGCCGATGGGCTTATGGGCTACCTGCGCCCGTTGAACACCCATTTTCCCGCAGCGCATTGAACTACCTGGTTCAGTTCGCCACACGGGCACGATAGAAACGGGCGGGAGCGGAAACGATGCATCAATTCAATCTGCGACCGGCGGTCGAATCCTTCGGCGCCACTTTTGGTCTGCAGGATGAGGAGCGTCTGTCGGTGGCAATTATACCTTCAGCTTCACGGGTGGCACGCTGAAATCACATCCGCAACCCCAACCGTTACCGCCAGCCCCAAGAGCAAGACTCATGGAATGGCTCTAACGCTTAATGACATCATAATTATAGTCGAACCAGGAATTGAATTTATGAGAAAAATTCGAGTGGCCTTTCTTGAGTGTCCGGCTCGCCCCGTACCAATTCGCCAGCGCGTTATACGGGCTGTGGCGCCATCCGATACTCACAATGAATTTTGGCTGACAAACATCTGGCCTATGAAAGCCATCTTCATCGTTCGAGTGGATTCTTCGCGATTACCTTGCTAACTCGGGCTGCTTTGAAACGACCTCCAGGAGGCGTAGGATTTCCGGCTTGGGTTGCAGGTCGTGAATATCTTCAGTGGCGGGCGCGCCTGCGTTGATCCACCACTCGATCAACGCAATCTCCTGGGCCGTCGGTTGCGGCTGGTCTTGAGGAGGCATGTGATCATCTGCGTCCAAAGGCAATAACATGCGCTGAACCGCCAGGCTGGCCTTGGCTTGGCCGGGTTTGATTACAGTACCATCCTGACCGCCTCGCAGCAAACCTTCCAAACTATCCAGTCGCAGGTCCGCCTTGTGCTTTTCCCCTCGGTGGCAGGCCACGCAGCGTTCTTGCAGAATCGGTTCGATAATGCCCGCGAAAACAGGCTGCCTGGTAAATGAGGCGCTGGGCCTTGCAGCTTCCCGAACCCTCGGTTCGCCCAGTAACGCTCGCAGAGGCCCGGGAGCATAGCGGGTAAGAAAACCCCGTCCGTGGGTAATCGAGCCGCCCAGATGACCCGTAACGGCGAGCAGCCCAAGTGTTGCAAACAGCGCAATGCGATAAGACCAAATCCGCTGCCATTGCCGTAGCAGGAAGGTTATCAGGCATGCTGCGCTTAAGGCAAATCCCAGCCGCCGATGCCAGTCCAGCAGGTGCCGATCGTAGCCACTGGCATGCCCCAACATCCAGCCACTCGCGGCGGAGACCAAAACTGTTCCGCAAACAAAGCCCAGGATCCATCGGCTGTTTTGCGCCGCGTCTTTCCAGCGAGTGAAAATGCTCACCAGTTCCAAAACTCCCAGCAGCACCAAACCGCCGATGGGCAGATGCACCAGCAGCGGATGGAAGTGGCCCAGGAACAACAGCAGGTTGCTTGGGTCGTGCCTCAAATGGAAGCTTTCCTGGTGCGCGGTGCTCGCTCACGTGGGGCGAAACCGCGTAATTGTTTCATGAACAGGCTTTAGCACCACGCGTGCCATAATAACGGCGCCCAAACTCCAACCCCATTTGAGCTGCCGCGGGTCAAAAAAGATACCGCATGGTGCGAAATCGGAATGGTTGGTCCGATTTCGGAACGCGATAAAGGACATGCCGCAGAACTAGGGCAGGCTACCCGGTCACTCTTTCGCGTGTAATCTATTTCAATCTATTTCATGAATCTCATTTGCGCAGATTCCGATAAAGCCCTTCAAAACAGTCCATGCCTCTATCCAGCAATTTGCCATCAGGGATTCCAGTGTGTGCCCAGCCGTTCAGCACGCAATTGATGCCAATGCACTCGTTGCTGTGGAACTTTTCGTCCTCCAGGTCCGCGTCATGAACCATTTCGGCCATTCTGAGCACGGCTCGGTCCACAATCCCAAAGCGCTTCACCAGCGTCTCGAATGTACAATCCTCTCCATGATGGGAGAAATCCACATCGGCCATATCGAAGGGGAGCGCTTTGGGGTGCTCTGCCGGGTCCATACCAAAGACAAATCTGGCTTTGTCATCGATAAATCGGCGAATGAGCCACGCCGAGCCGGCGCGATCAATACCAGGCCGTGGGCGAGTCAGCCAGGTCTTGCCGACAAAGGCGCTTGAATCCAACTTCCGCCCGACCTCGCTCCTTTTTCTTGGAGCCAGAGCCTTCTTGACCCGTTCAAGCGCTACCTGGGCATCGTGCACCCCGGGCGAGTTGAAATAGTCGATGGCGCGAATCTGTCTGAAACGCCGTTGACACTTTTCCAACTCCGCTGAGAACTTGGCCTCGGCTCCCTTCTTGTGCCAGACCAGCGTGGCGCGGCTCGCCACAGCCAACTCCTTATACTCTTGGGTGCGGGCCTGGTTGAACATCCCTCTGACCTCAAGGTCCGAGATCCCGTCGATCTCCCCCACTCGAACCAGAGTTGCTTCGCCGCCCGCGTCACGAACCTGCTTCGATAGCCACTGACACCGCTCGTATTGTGCTGGGTCGTCGGGCAAGACGTAGCCTGAGGTCTTAAGCTGGACCGCGCCGAATGTCTTGAGCTTGCGCCACAGGTTCACGCGTTGGCTATTGCGCGAAGCCGGCAGCGCATAGAGCAGGAGCAGCCACTGCGAAGTTTGTGTTTGAAACAATCGTTTTGTCATGTAATATGTATTACGCAAAGATGATCGGCAAAGAGTTCACCACAACCAGGAATTTCACGCGTCTATTTTCCGTTCAGAAATTCGAGCTGAAATATGCCCAAATGTCAAAGACTGCATTGGGCTCGATCCTCCGGATAATAGCTTTTCGGTCAGTCCAAAAAGCAAGAGAATCCATTTGTTGGGACCGATCATTTGGAAGTAGGCTATCAAGATAGCAGGAGCGGCGCAACCGCCGCCAGTGTTCGGCGGCGCGATTCAACTAAAGTGAGCGATTCGAATAAAGTCGATGCCAATTCTGACCTCCGGACATCCCGAAAGCGTCCGGCTCTTGGCCTTGTTGCCTTTGCCGTCCTTTGCATTTTAGGCGTTGTCGCCCTATATCACTACATCGTTACGGGCGGTTTGAGGGCCCGCCAAACCCCCTCGGCCCTCGAAACTGCCCTGGCACAGGGGTTGGTGAACTTCAGTATTCCCAACCAAGAAAAGTCCCGCAGGAATCCGCTCAATGAAAGCGCCACCGGTCCGGATACGGCTGCCGGGCAGGGATTATATCAAAAACATTGCGAAGTTTGCCACGGCTTTGATGGCGGCGGGAAAACTGTTGCCAGTGGTGGATTGTACCCGCCGCCGCTTGATCTGCGTCACGTTGCTCTTGTGAGGCGCAAACGGACGGATGGCGAACTCTTTTATTTTATTCGCAATGGCGTTCGCAACACCGGCATGCCCGGGTGGCAATTGACGGAGCAACAGATTTGGCAGTTGGTCGCCTATATTCGCGCTCTGCCCGAAACTGTTACGGCGGATGCGACTGCGCCAACTGACGAACACGGATTTACCACGCGCACCGCTCATTACGTCGGCTCGGCTGCGTGCAGAAAATGTCACGCCAGCATTTACGAAACCTGGCGCACAACACCCATGGCCAATATCGTGCGTAACCCGCGAGAGCATCCGGACGCAATCATTCCCGATCTCTCAACCAAGGACCCGTTGGTGAGTTTTACGGCCGCCGACATTGCCTTTGTTTACGGCAGCAAGTGGAAACAGAGATATTTCAAGAAGATCGGCGACGACTACTATGTGTTGCCCGCGCAATGGGACGTCACGCATCACCAATGGCGCCCCTACTTTGTCAAAGAGGACTGGTGGGCGCCCTTATATCCGCCTGATAATTTTAGGCGTCCGACCAGCGCGCTTTGCGACGGCTGTCACTCAGTGAATTATGACATCAAAACCAAGACAGTGACAGAATGGAATGTGGGTTGCGAAAAGTGTCACGGGCCGGGGAGCGACCATGTGCAGCATCCGACCAGTTCCAATATAGTCAATCCGGCCCGCCAAGGCTACGTTCCAGCCAACGATGTTTGCATCCAATGCCATTCCCAGGGCCGAGCGTTGGAGAATCCAATAGCGGGAAAGTATTATGATTGGCCCGTGGGTTACGACGTGACGCGGAAGCTGAGCGACTTCTGGAAATTAGAAGACCACAAGCTCGGAGACACATCATTTACCCATTTCGGTGACGGAACCGCGCACAAGAATCGTATGCAGGGCAACGACTTCGTCACGAGCCTGATGTATACGCATGGGGTTACATGTTTCACCTGCCACGACGTGCACGGCACCGGGAATAGCGCGAATCTGCGAAAGTCAGCCCGCGTTCTTTGCCTCGATTGCCACGGCCCTAATTCTCCCAATGGGCCTCACGCCGCCACAATCGAGCAGCATACACATCATAAGGCGGACAGCGCAGGCAGCGAGTGTATCGCGTGCCATATGCCGAAGATCGCGCAGACTATCGCCGACGTGAATGTCCGCAGTCATACCTTTCGCTTTGTTTATCCCGCCATGACCGAAGCTCTCCACATTCCAAATGCGTGCAACAACTGTCATTCTGACAAAACGACAATGTGGGCTACGGCTGCTCTGAAGACATGGGCGGATCGTTCACCGTGGCGCATCGGCCAATGAATCGAAACTCTTCACTTTCGGAACGCAATAAAGGACATTTGGCCGAATCCGCTTCATCCGGGCCGGTGCGCGCGTAAGGTGTATCCTCTGTTGTCCTGCTCGCGGTCGGTACGCGACCGACACTGGCTAGAACACAGGCGGCGGTAAGCGGCCCTTTCGGTGAGCAAGCAGGGCCAGCTTGAGGTGGGGAGGTGGTTCGATGCGGCGGAAACTCGCCTGGATCGCCTCTTGGAAAAGCTGGTGTCGCTCAAACCAACCGCCTAATTCGGGGTCATTCCGGGCAAATTCAATCGCTTCGGCAATTTGGGGGTCTTCCGCGTCCGTGGACCCAGGCCGATACAACAGCAGAACCTCCTTTGCATCTCTCCGCGTCATGCCCTCTCCCCCTGCCTGCGGGCCGGCGCATGCCTTTTTTCGGATTGAGCCATGTTCAAATTCTCAGGTCATTGCTGTTCCAGAATCGCTCGGCCAGAAGCCAGCTTTCAGACCAGGTATGACGGTTGTTTTCTGTTCGTGACCAATTACACAGCAAATCGGCGTGCGGCGCCTATTTATGCAGTTTACGCAACCAAATCACAACCTTGCAAAGTTGGCCGCTACTGCCCTTTGTATGAGTGCTGAAAGGCCGAAAAGTTTCCCAGTGGTCACCAGCAAGTGTCTGCCCCAGGACTGATAAACACTTGAGTGCGGGTTCTGGCTTCACTCGCTTGCGCTTTCCACGATTTGGCAGGGGCTGCGCACACCAGGAAAATGACAGTCACCATACTGGCTTCGAATCTAATGACGCCGTCTCACGTTAAAATGCCCCTGACAATTTGGCCTTCGACATCCGTCAGGCGGAAATCGCGTCCTTCGTACCGGTAAGTGAGGCGCTCGTGGTTGAAGCCGAGCAGGTGAAGGATGGTTGCCTGGAGATCGTGCACTGTTACCTTGTCTTTGGTAACGGCGAATCCGAGTTCATCCGTTTCACCGAAAGTGATGCCCCGTTTAATGCCGCCGCCGGCCAGGAAAATGGTAAAGCAATCCGGATAATGATCGCGCCCGAGAATGTGTCCCGTCGAAGTGCGCCCTTCCCGGAACGGGGTGCGGCCAAACTCGCCGCCCCAAACAATCAAGGTTTCATCCAGCAACCCTCTCTGGCGCAGGTCCCGGATGAGCGCCGACACTGGCCGGTCCGTTCGCGCGCATTTCTTGGTCAAACCATCCCGGATATCCTCGCTTTCGCTCACCCCGTGAAAGTCCCAGCCCCAATCGAACAACTGCACAAAGCGCACGCCTTGTTCCAGCAGCCTGCGCGCGAGCAGACAGTTATTGGCGAAGCTGGCCTCGCCGGGCCTGGCGCCGTAGGTCTCGAGCATCTCCTTGGGTTCGCGTGAGATATCCATCACTTCCGGGACGGAAATCTGCATCCGGTAAGCCAGCTCATACTGAGCGATGCGGGTGATGGTTTCCGGGTGGCCCAGGTCGCGGGCCTGTTCTTCGTTTAAATCGCGTAACAAATCCAAGGTCTTGCGCCGCATCGACCGGTCCATGCCCGGGGGGTCCGATACGTACAGGACGGGGTCCCCCTTGGAACGGCATTGCACTCCCTGAAAGACCGAAGGCAGAAACCCGCTGCCCCAGGCGGCCGGACCGGCACTGGGTTGAGTCCCGCTCGAAATGAGGACCACGAACCCGGGCAGATTCTCGTTCTCGGTTCCCAAACCGTAAGTGACCCAGGACCCCATTGAAGGGCGGCCTTGGCGGGGCGAACCGGTAAAAAGTAAGAGTTCGGCGGGTGTGTGATTGAACTGGTCGCTATTGAGCGAACGGATGACGCAGAGTTCGTCAGCGACCTCATGCAGGCGCGGGATGGCGTCAGACATCCAAATCCCGCTGCGCCCATGCTGCGAGAATTGGCGGGGTGTTCCCATAAGCTTTGGGACGCCGGTGGTGAAGGCAAAACGCCGTCCCTTGAGGTACTCGTCCGGGCAGGGCTTGTCGTTCCATTTCACCAACTCTGGTTTGTAATCGAATAAATCCAGGTGCGGTGGTCCGCCCGACATGTGCAGGTAAATGACTCGTTTGACCTTTGGCGCGTATTGAGGAGCTTTTGGAGCGAGCGGGTTGGGAGCATTCGCCCCCTCGGCCTCGTGTTCGAGCAGACTGGCAAATGCAATGGCTCCCAAACAAAAATGACCAGTGCTTCGGAGGAAATTTCGCCTGGTGACCTGCTGAATGGTTTCGAATCCCGGGTCCATAAATTAATTCAAGGTTTCATCAGGGTCTCATCCAAGTTTAATAGCACGTTAGCCACAACGGTCCAAGCGGCCAGTTCTGCAATGGGAATGCCTTCCGGGGCTGGTCCCAGGGGTTTAGTGGCGATTGTTTGGGCCTTCTGCGGCGTTCGGGCATAATCGGCGCGAGATTCATCAAAGAATGCGGTCAGCTTGCCAAGCTCGGATTGGTGTGGCTGTCTGGCCAGGCACAATCGAAAGCCATAGCCGGCTTTGGCCGCGACAGAGCCGGGCGCCTGGGCCATGCGCCGGGCCAGGGCCTGGGCCGCCTCGATATAAACCGGATCGTTTAAGGTGACCAGGGCCTGCAAAGGCGTGTTGCTGCGGGGACGGCGCAAAGCACAGATTTCCCGGCTCGGGGCATCAAAGGTGGCCAACGAGGGATAAAGACTGGTGCGACGCCAATCGATGTAAATGGCCCGCCGATACCGATCCTCCCCCTCGCTGGTGCTCCAATCCAATGAGCCGCCAAAAGCCGCGCTCAGACCCAAGGAGGGGCTGGGCGGACGAACCGGCGGCCCGTACATCTTGCGGCTGAGCAAGCCGCTGGCAAACAAGGCCTGGTCCCGCACTTCCTCCGCCGTTAGCCGGAAACGCGGTCCACGCGCCAGCAACAGATTATCCGGGTCGCGTTCAAGCAATTCCGGTGTAACGCGCGATGACTGGCAATAAGTAGCCGAGGTGACCAGCAGCCTTAAGAAGGCCTTGATGTCCCACTTCTGGGCCAGCAGTTCCGTCGCCAGCCAATCGAGCAACTCCGGGTGCGTGGGCAGGTCCCCCTGTGAGCCGAAATCCTCGCTCGTTCGCGCGATGCCCGTCCCAAAAATCTGTTCCCAGAATCGGTTTGCAATCACGCGTCCAGTCAGCGGGTTGTCTTCATCCACCAGCCAGCGGGCAAGACCCAGACGGTCGGGTGCGGCGCCTTTGGGCAACGGAGGAAAAACGGCTGGAACGCCGGGTGTTACTTCCTCGGCAGTTGCGCGGAAATTCCCTCGGATTTGCACGTGGGTTTGGCGCCGCTTATCTCCGGTCAACTCGCGCATAATCGGCACGGTATTGGGCCTAATATCCGCCAATTGCTTCCTGAGCTGCGCCAGCCGTTCCTGCTTGGGTTTGAGGTCCGCCGGAACCTGATTGGTCCCTGGGTCATCCAGCGTAATTCCGAGTTCTTTCTCGAGCTGCGCGAGTTCGCTTCTCAGTTTCGCCTGCTCTTGCTTTTGCTCGGGTGTGGGGAGCTCCAGCACGGGGACCTCATCGCTCCGGTCGGCATCCTCGGTATTATTGAAGATGGCAAAGAGCCGGAAGTACTCCTGTTGCGAGATGGGATCAAACTTATGGTGATGACACTGGGCGCAGGCCATCGAGGTGGCCATCCAGACCGCCATGGTGGTGTTGACGCGATCTACAATGGCGGCGTTGCGGAATTCCTCACGGTCGGGGCCCCCTTCATGATTGGTCATCGTGTTCCGATGGAACGCCGTGGCAATTTGGTCCTCTTCGGTCGCGTCAGGCAGCAGGTCGCCGGCAATCTGCTCGATGCTGAACTGGTCAAAAGGCTTATTGCAATTGAATGATTTAATGACGTAATCGCGGTAAGCCCAGATGACTCGGGGCGGGTCGTCGGCATAACCGGCTGAATCGGCATAGCGCGCCAGGTCCAGCCACATGCGCGCCCAATGTTCGCCGTAGGCGCTGCTTGCCAGCAGGCGGTCCACAAGCCGCTCGTAAGCGCCTGGCCTCTTATCGTTTATGAACGCCTCCATTTCCCCGGGTGTGGGCGGCAGGCCAGTGAGGTCCAGCGAGACCCGCCGAATCAGGGTCGCCCGGTCCGCAGGCGGGCTGGGCTTGAGCCCTTGCTGCTCGATCCGGGCGAGGATGAAGCGGTCAACCGGGTTGCGTGGCCAGGTTTTGTCCATCACTTCAGGCAGGGCCGGACGCGTGGGCTTAACGTAAGCCCAGTGCATCGCGTAAGGAGCGCCTTGGGCAACCCATGAGCGCAGCGTCTCAACCTGGGCGGCATTGAGCTTTTTGCCCGAGTCTGGCGGTGGCATGTGCCGTTTCGGATCGAGAGCGGTAAGGCGGGCCACCAGCTCGCTTTTGTCCGGGGCGCCGGGAACAATCGGCGTCAACCCCGATTTTGCCGGCTGCAAAGCTACCCCGCGCAAATCAAAACGGAGATTGGCTTTCCTGGCCGCGTCGTCCGGTCCGTGGCATTTATAGCAGTTTTGGCTCAGGATCGGGCGGACCTCGCGGTCATAATCGACCTTCAAGGAAGCCGCTGGGGAGGGCGCCGCGACACCCAACCGGCAACTCAGAACAATCGCAAGCCCTGCACGAGGCCAGAATCCCGGGTTTGGCCAGGGGCGCTGCATGCCGCGACAGCCCCTTGGAATGCGGCAGCCCGCTGCCGCTTTTCGCAGGTAACTGAATGCGACGGGCCTGTTTCTCATGGAGTAACGAACGGCTAATAATCTCCTTCGGCTGGTCTAATAGGTCAAGCAGGGGGTTTTAGGCCTCGCCACTGAAAGGAACCTTAGCCGCAAAAGAACACAACGAACGCAAAGAGAGTAGAAACCTAGCCCTGCCCTATTGTGCCACTACCCGCAAAAACGTCGCGGGCACGCTTGGCACGGGTACTGGCACAACCTGGGGATCATTGGTCAGCGTCACGGATTGAACCGTTTGCCAGATGGCAGGCATGAGCGCAGTGGCTTCCTGCACCTGGTGGACGTGGCCCACGTCCCCATGGATGGTCAGCATCAAGTTATTGGCGCCGATTGCCAGTGAAAGCTGCGGTGGCCGTGGGAGAGAAATGGCGTTTTGAGGGTCATCGCTAAAATCGGGAATCCCGTTCAGATTGGCGTCATTTGTGTCCGTAATCGAGAGCACCCAAACCGCATAGGGATAGGCTGAGTTTTGGGTCCCGTCATCGTCGAACTCGACGTATCCGGCGTAATTGGTTGGGTAATTAGGGTCACGATAAAAATAATGGTTGGTGAAATTGAGGCTTTGCTGGTTGCCGCCAATCATGGCGTTCCAGATGCCGGGTTGGATAACAAGGGCGTTGAAATGGTTGGTGTCGGTTTTATCAAACTCGACGGCCCCTTGAAATGTGTTGTTCGAGCTGGTTTGGCTGAGGGTAACGGTCCCAGTGACCACGTTGGTTCCCGGGATGTACGAGAGGGCGCCGGTATATTCGAGGATATCGAACGTCGAAATGAATGTGCCCCAATAAGCGCCCAGGACGCTGTCGTTAAAGGTCATAATGCAATATCCGCTTTTCGAACCGGCAGGCCGATACCAGGTAGTGTTGATACTGCCGTCATATTCATTAAAATCCGTAGCATCAGTATAAACGTAGGACCCTGTAGTGACCTGGTTCGTCACTCCCAAGGCAACTTCAAAGAAATCGGGGAAGCGATTGCTGTTCACGTCGCTGTCCGCAGGCACGGTCAAAAAAATTGAGCCCGAAGAGGCGTACAGAAGTGTGCTGTCATAAATCCACATGCCGCTGGCGTAGTACTCGGTGCCCGGCAGGGTTATTTCTTCGCCCGGCACCCGGGAAGGGTACAACTCATCCGCGCCGGATGGGAGTCCGCCCATGCTGTTGAGGGTGACCGTGTCGCCGTACTGGTTGGTCCCCTCGTGGACGGCGACCGAAACACAATAGAGCCGCAGTTGCGCAGTCTCAGCGCCAAGGAGAGGCAAAGAAGCAAGGGCAAGAGCAACCAGCAGGCAGAAAGATATCCTTTTCATGATTCGTTCCTGTCGCGAATCCTGAACCCGAATGGCAAAGAAGTCAAGGAATATCCATCCCCAACTGCTCTTCTCCTTGACACCCGGCCCCGGCAAGGGTGAGATAGCCTCGTCCATCCAAAAAGAATGAAGACGGCTTTTGAAAAGCTGGCAGTATGAGACAAGGCATTGGGCGCTGGGCAATGCTGGCTGGTCTCCCGTTGGCAATCATTATCTCCTCGGCCCGTGGCGCCGAAACCACCCCTGCGACACAGAGCGCTGACCTCGCGGCGCAAGAAAAGCAAAAGTGCATTGAGCACCTGAAAATTATTTACAAGGCCATCCAGGCCTACGAGGCTGACCACAAGGACCTGCCGAATTGGCTTTCGGACTTGGTCCCTAAATACCTCGATGACCCGAATGTGTTGCTCTGCCCGGTGTGCCGGCGGACGGGCAAAGTTGAGAGTCCACCCCTGGCAGACCCTAAAATCCCGTGTTCCTACCTGTTCGAGTTCTGTCTGCTGCCTCTGGGCAACTCAGCCCGCAACGCCCCCAACCGCACGCGGCGGGAATGGAAACGGCGGCAGATGGGTCTTTTGGGTTCGGTGGTGCCGATTGTGCGTTGCCGTCACCATGGAGTGGCGCTCAACCTGGCCTTCGACGGGACTATCTATGAAAGCCCGCCCATGTGGGAGACGGTGTTTACGAACCGCATCAATATCGCGAGGCTCACTGCAGCCAGCCTTTTTGCCAATGACTCTCCCACGACCACTGAGCCGCCGGTGGAGACCGCTCAGCCAAGGCAATTCCCGCCGCGCGATGCCAATGCGCCGGAGCGCTTGCTCGACCTGACTCCGTTTTACAATGCGACCTTGACCGAATCCTGGCATGGCCGCACCGCTGGCGCCATCGCCAATAACCTGGCGGAGTTGCCTTCCGGGCTGCAGACCTTCGCGGGTGTGGAATTTGATGTCCGCGGCGTTGTCCAACTGGGAAGCACTTCCCGCTCGGCAACTAATTTCCCTGCTGCGATCAAGGGAATCCCCGTGCATCAAAAATGCCGGCGCCTGCATTTCCTGCATGCAGCCGCTTTTGGAAATGCGCGGCAGGAAGGAAAAGAGATTGGCAGCTATATTATCCATTATGCCTCCTCGCCCATGCGGCTGGAAATCCCCATCGTTTATGGTGAGGCGGTGCGGGACTGGCATAAACTCGAGAGAGAACCTGAACCCGGAAAGGACCTCAAGGTGGTGTGGACCGGAGAGAACGAGTTGAGCAAGAGCCAGGGCCGTTCTTTGCGGCTTTTCCTGACGACTTGGACCAATCTTGTTCCTGACATGGAAATCGACAGCATCGATTACGTCTCCGAGATGAGCATCGCCGCGCCTTTTCTCATTGCCATTACAGCCGATTAATCCGTGAAACAATCCCCGCGCAAAACCGAGGCCCTTCGCGCAACCCGCTGGCAAAGGGTGTTGGGATGCTTAGCCCTTTGTTTGGCAGTGGCCATAACCACCGCCTGTTTTGGCCAGACCCTGCGCCTTACAACCTGGAACCTTGAAGCGCCCAATGCCGGCGCGACAACAAATCGCGATTGGCTCCTCCAGCAGGCTGCCACGCTCAAAGAGCTGAATCCCGACCTGATTGCCCTGCAACACGTCCGGGATTGGCAAACCTGCGCGCAACTGGCTGAGGCGCTCGGGCCAGGCGAATATAATGTCGTGCTCTGCTCCGCCTTTCATGACGCTTCGATCGGAGCCTCAGAAGCCGGCCAAGTGGCATTTCTGTCCAGAGAAAAGGCCTATTTTTCGTGGGCTGAACTGTGGCAACCGCCTGGTGGCAACCCGCTGCGCCCTGGGACGGGCGCACCCCGCCGGCCTTCTGGCGGCGGGAAGCTCCCCGGCGGATTTGCTTTCGTTGCCATGCAAGCCGGTAAGGTGCGGGTTGGGGTTTTGTCCGTCGAGTTCGACAGCGGTCTCTCTGCGGAGGCCGCCGTCAGCCAATTGTTGGCGCAAGTGGATTCTATCCGGCACTGGGAAGCCAACCGGGTGCAGAGCTTCGTAATTGCTGCGACATTTGATGCGCCGGTGGGAAGCGGCGCAGACGCGCGCGAGGAAACATTGCGCCGATTGCTCGATGCTGGATTTGTCGATACCGACCTGGGGAAGGCATCGAATCCAAGAACGACATTGACACCCAACCGCGATCAGCCCGGCATGGCCGCAGACTACATCCTCAGCGAATCCACCGCTTTTCCGCTGGACTTCCGCAGCGCACCCGCTGCCGCGCATTACCCGGTCACGTGCAGCCTGGAATTGGACCCGGCAAAGGTCGCGGCCAGTTTCGCCACGCGCGCCGATGAACTGGAACGCCGCTCGAGGGCCCTTGCCCGTGAGGCCGCGGCAAACCCGGGCGGCCTGGGGGGAGTGGTTGGCTCGCGCCTCCCCTGGTGGCTGGCGGCTGGTTCGGGCGCGCTGGCCGCTTCGGTGGCATTCCTTTGGTTTTTCGCCAGAAGGCCCCAACTGCGCGTTGGCCCGTCTGCTCTTATCCCTGAAACTTTCGATAATCCCCAGGCGGTTTCCTCATCCTACACGGTCGTCATGGCGCCTCTTTCGAGCACCAGTTCGGCTGCTGAACACGCGGCCCCATTGGCGGCGCCCCATCCGGTCATCCACCTGGAAAACCCGGGCGCGACCCAGACCCAATCCGCCTGGCAGCAGCGCGCATTGGCCGCCGAAGAAAAAGCAGAACGCACCCAGGCGCTCGTGCGGAAAGGCATGATTCCGCACCTGCAACGTTGGCTTAAACAGAAAGTGCTGCGCAGGCTGGTAGCCGACCGGTCAGAATTGCTCAACGCGCAGCAGGCCGCTACTCACAAAGCGCGCGCAGTGGATGAGCGGCTCACGCGGATCGAGCTGCAAATCAAGCAGCAAAACCTCGCCTACGAACGGCGCCTCGAGGAACTCACCCTCGAACTCCTGGCTGCCAAGGAGGAGAATCGCGAACTCATCCGCGCCAGGATTGTTCAAGTCAAAGCCGAAATGGAAGCCGCGCGCGCAAGGGCCCTGGCCCAGGCCAATGCCCCCGCAGAGCCAAGCCAGGGAGAACCATGAAGCCCGGTCATGTGGGCGCAACGGGAGGGATTTCGGAACAGTTCGAGGCAAAATGAATGAAGCGATAGTTGGCGTGAGTAGGTGTTAGTAACCGTGATTGCCGCTTGAAGGCATTGATCAGGCACTGAGAAGACCAAACGAACCAAAGCGGCTTCGCAGTCTTCTCTGTGCCTGTGCCTCTGTGGTGAAAAGGGTTGCCAATGGGCATCAGCCAGGCGGAGCGCCCCTGGAAAATGCGGCTGCTCTTTGCTGCCCAGTTCTCAAAGAAAAGCGGAGGCGGCGCTTGACGGGGCCATAGCCGCATTGAGAGCATAAACGCGCTCAGAATATGATCCGGGTTTGGCACAAGAACGGCTTTGCTTATTGCGGCGCTGCTGAGCCTAACACCTTCCGATTCCATGCCTACCGCATACGATAATGTTCCCTACCCGAGCGCGGTTTATCCTCAGACGCATCCGGACCGACTCGCCACCATCGGCCATTTATTCGGCCTGACACCGGCGCGGGTGGAGAGCGCGCGGGTGCTCGAATTGGGATGCGGCGATGGAACGAATATCACCGCGATGGCCCTTACGCTGCCGCAGAGCCAGTTCTGCGGATTGGATTTGGCGAGCGCGCCCATCCGCAAGGGCAAAAAGGTCGTTGCGGCGCTGAATCTGGCCAATGTGCGCCTCGAGCAAATGGACCTGTTGGAAACCCCGGCGGACCTGGGTCAGTTCGATTTCATTATCGCCCACGGGCTCTACTCGTGGGTGCCTCCCGAGGCGCGCGAGAAGATACTGGCAATATGCCGGGGGCACCTGGCTGAGCAGGGCATCGCTTACATCAGCTACAATTCCTATCCGGGCAATCACCTGCGGGACCTTGTCCGAAGCATGATCCGCTTTCATGTGCGGCAGTTCCCTGAACCACAGGAGCAGGTTCGACAGGCGCGCATTTTGATTAAATTCCTTGCGACGGCCAAAGCCAAGGAGAGTCTTTGGCAACAGGTTCTGCGCCAGCAATTCGACCGTATCCAGCGTTATGTGGATGCTGGATTCTTTCATGACGACTTGAGCGCCGCCAACCAGCCATTCTATTTTTACGAATTCGCCGAAGCAGCCGCGCGCCACAAACTGCAGTTCCTGGCTGAAGCGGATTTGACGGACATGCAGGTTGCAGGGCTGACAGACGAAGCCCAGGGCGTCCTGCGCAACCTCGAGCAATGCAACCTGGTGGCGCGGGAACAGTATCTTGATTTCATCGAAGGTCGCTCGTTTCGCCAAACCTTGCTCTGCCACGAAGAACGCGCTCTCGAGCGGGACTTGAAGCCGGAGCGGGCGCAGGCGTTATGGATTGCGGCAGACAGCCGCCCGGCAAAGCCAAAGGCGGGCCTTACCGGGCCGGCAATTGAGGATTTCCAACGCGGCAAAGCCGTCATCGCCACCAGCCATCCGGCCCTCAAGTGCGCCCTGGGCCTCCTGGGCGAGGTTTGGCCCCGGCGCGTGCATTTTCAGGAGTTGCTTGAGCAGGCCCGTTCACGCGCGGGACGCGAGGACGGCGGGCCGGCGGTTTCGATACAAATGGATGCGCAGGATTTGGGGGAATTTCTCCTGCGCTGCTACATGGTTGGGTTCGTCGATTTGCACGCCCATCCTTCTGTGTTTGTTACCAAACCCTCCGCGCGCCCCGTCGCCAGCCCTTTGGCCCGGCTCCAGATTCAGCAGGGCCCGGTGGTGGTTTCGTTGCGGCATCTGACCCTCAAGATCGAAGACCGCCTGGGGCAGGAGTTGCTCAAGTTGCTTGATGGCACCCGCGACCGCGAACAGATTGCGCGCCAACTGGCAGACCTGGTCCAATCCGGCAAGGTCCCTTTACCGGACCAGGGGGCGCCCGTAACGGCGCCCGAACAAATGGAAAAGCGACTGCGTGAAGGCCTCGATCACAGCCTGCAAAACCTGGCAAGGCTGGGACTTCTTGTGAACCCAGTGCTGGTGGAGAAAATTGCCGGGACGATTATGAGCCGCAAAAGAACACACAGAACGCAAAGGAAAGGGGATTTGGACCGCAGATAATGCAGATGGGCGCCGAGGGGAAATGGCAGCTTAGATTCTTTGTTTCGCACAACTTCCGGGTGAAGAGACTCCTTACTTCGTCCCTGTAAAGGTTTGGAACCGACCTTGTCATTGGCCATGGTTCTCAGGCTGTGCTATTCATCACTAATGAAAACGGACCTGAAAGGGAAGTGGGTTTTAATCACGGGCGCTTCCAGCGGATTCGGCGCGGCTGCGGCGCGGGCGTTCGGCGCCAAAGGGGCGCGATTGTTGCTCGGAGCGCGGCGCCTCGAACGTCTCGAACAGGTGGCGACCCAGGCGCGCCAGGCAGGAGGGGCGGAGGCGCATTTCCATCAGTTGGATGTCGCGCAGACGCCCAGCGTCGAGTCTTTCATGGGTTGGGCGCGGGAGCGGATAGCCCAGAGAGAAGGGCAGGCGAGCGGGCCGCGGGGTTCGGGCGCCAAGCTCGACGTGCTGATCAACAATGCCGGCGGAGCCCACGGTTTGGAAACCGTGGCCGAAGCCAAAGACGAAGATTGGGAAGCGATGTTTCAATCCAATGTGCTGGGTCTGCTGCGGGTCACCCGCGCCGCCCTGCCGCTGTTAAAGAATAACCCGGGCAGCTCCATTTTGAATATTGGGTCTGTGGCCGGTCATGTCGCTTATGAAGGAGGGGCCGCCTATTGCGCGGCAAAAGCCGGTGAGCTGCAAATCACCCGTGCGCTGCGCCTCGAACTCAATGGGACCGGGATTCGTGTGGGAACGATTGATCCGGGCCTGGCAGAAACGGAGTTTTCGCTGGTGCGTTTCAAAGGGGACGCGGCGCGCGCGGGCAAAGTTTATGAGGGAGTTCATCCGCTCACAGCAGAAGATATTGCCGAGGTCCTGGTTTGGGTGGCCAGCCGTCCGCCCCACGTGAACATCGATGAATTGCTGATTAAACCGGTGGACCAGGCCGCCATTCACAAGGTGTACCGCAGGAAATGACTAAATCCCGCGATTTGCCCGCCAGAGCAGGAAAGCGCCGACAGATTCAAACAGGAAATTCGGCAGCCATACGATGAGTTGCGGCAAATATTCCGGACGGGTTTGAAAGGCCTGGCCGAGGACGATAAAGCTGTAATAGACGGCCACGAGGAGCAAGGCAATCCAGATGCCGACGTTGGTCTCACGCCGTTGCACGCGGATGCCAAGGGGAATGCCGATGAGCGTGAATCCGAAACAAGCGAATGAAAACGCCACCTGCCGGTGGATTTGGAAGATAATCGGGGTGATGACTTCTCTGCGCCGGTCTTGCAACTGCTTCTTTGCAGCCTTCCGTTGCTCCGGGGTGAGATTCTTCAATGCTATGGGGAAACTGATGCGGCGCTCCAGGTCGTGGAGTTCATCCCAAAGCTGCCCGAAGGTCATATCGTCGATCTTGGGCTGAAACGAGGGGCTTTTCGCCGAATTGAGATCGAGGTAAATGGGGATTTCGCCGAAGTTGCCCGCGCTCCTCGAGTCGGAGCCCAGCGTAACGAAACGCGCGTTATAGAGAGTGAGGTCAATCCGATTTTTGGCTTTATCAATCTCCATTTTCCCGGTTTCGGCGTGAATCTTGCGCGTCACATTGGTCTGGTTCTGCAATTCAAGAATCAACACGTCTTCGAGGTTGCCTTTGCGATTTTTACCGACATAAAACATGTAGCCGGGGAAATCCTTAATGAGGCGGCCTTCGGGCAGATAAGTGGTCGAAAACTCTCTCTCGAGCTTGAAACGGATTGCGGTGTAGGCGACCCGGCAGCGGGGTCCGAGTTCCATGTTGATGAGAGCGCTTAGGCCGCACAGGACCAGGCTCAGCAGCAGGATGGGTGAGATGAGCGAGAGCAGGCTGATCCCGCTGGCGCGCACGGCGGTAAACTCCTGGTCGGCGCTGAAGCGGCCAAAGATCAATAGCGTGGCGGTGAGCATGCCCATGGGCAGCGCGAAGACCCAGACGAAGGGCACCAGCAACCCGATGGCTTGCGCAACCACACCGAGCCGCACCTGGCCGCTGACCAGCCAGGGCAGGATTTCCTTAAGGGCATTGCCCAACAGCAAGACGAAGGTGAACACCATCACTGTCATGACCAGCGACGCGAGGATCTGACGCGTCAGATAGATGTGCAACGTCTTCAAAACGGGGTTTAGGATCGGAAGCTTCAGGCCAAATCTCAAGGCGGATTCCGATTAGACAGCGAAAAGATTCGGTGCTAATGACAGCGTCGCAGCAGTTTGGCGTTTTGTTTGAGCCATTTCTCGGCCTGCTCAAATGAAGGGCAAAGCCGCGCCACCTCGCGCCAAAAACGGCGCGAGTGGTTCATCTCGAGGAGATGCGCCAGTTCGTGCAGGATGATATAATCGCGGACGTGTAAGGGCGCCTGGACCAGCCGCCAGTTGAGCGAGACCGTTCCACGGCGCGAACAGGACCCCCACCGGGAGCGTTGGTTGCGAACGCTGACACGGCCAAACGTCAGCCCGTTGGCAGCCGCAAGTTCGAGCACCCGCAGGGGTAGTTCGCGAGCGGCCATCTGCCACAGGTGGCATTCGATTTCGGGGCGCAGATCGCCCCCTGGATTTTTGACGCGCACGACCTCCCCGGCAAAACGAATCAAATTGGCTTCAACGTTGCTCTCTGACTCTAGGGTGACAAGCTCTCCCCGGAACAAGATTTGCCTGCCGGCAGGCCATGCGCTGCTTTGGGAGCTTTCGGGGTTCGCTCGCGGCAGGTGTTTATCAATCCAGGAGATATTGCTGTGAGCGAACCGCCTTGCCTCCACAGCCGAGCCGCCCCGCGGTATCGTCACGCGCGCCGAACCGTCCGGGCGCAGGCGCAGGACATATCGCCGCGCGCGGTGGTTAGGCACCAGCCAGAGCCGCACATCCCGGCTTCCTACTCGCAGACAATCTGGTTTCGAATCAAACCCGCTCCAACTCAGCGGCCCCGGCGTTAGCGCAAACTGTTCCTTCATGCGAAAAGCTGGCCGATATTGGTCGGGCAGGCGGTCTGCTTGCCGCCTTCAAAGAACCTTTCGGCCTGCCCTTGGCTCCATTTGCGCAGGCGGTATAAGGTCGCGAACGCAAAGTCCGGGGCCGCTCCGCCCTGGCCTCCGGCTACTTCAGCCCCGCGGCGGACGTTGTCCATCATCCAGGCGGGCAGCAGCAGGTGATAAGGGTTGCGTCCTACTTCGCCGACATGAAAGCTGGTGGCTGCCATCATGTCTCCCAGGTCCTGCTGGCTGATTTCAACCAGCAGGTTTGGATCGCTCATCGCCCCCCAAAACTCCGTCTCGACCAGAAAACATTCGAAGCTCGAAGGCATTTGTTTCAGAGCATCCATCGCCAGGAAATGGGTCCCGATATGCGTGCTGTTCCAATCGCCTTCGTGGGGGAATATGAGCACTTTGGGCAGGTTTGTTTCTATAATCTCGCGAATGGCCCCCACGCAGGCCGACCAATGGGCGGGATCGCTTTCTCGAGTCTTGGGATGAAT
This sequence comes from Verrucomicrobiia bacterium, assembly GCA_035946615.1. Lineage (NCBI taxonomy): Bacteria > Pseudomonadati > Verrucomicrobiota > Verrucomicrobiia > Verrucomicrobiia bacterium. Next base: position 19,140 of record DASYZB010000050.1, on the reverse strand, counting down.
GTTTTGAAGCCCTGCGCCCGAGGGCGGGCGCACCCCGGCCACAACCAACCCGAAACCCAGGTAGCGGCATGCGTTGGTTACTTCCTGCAGCCGGCCCGCGTGGCGCTCTTTTTTGCTGCCGAGCGTGACGGCTACGTTGATGACATTCATTTGCGCCTCGCGCAGCAAACGCACGGCGATGCCGCCCGAGATGCATTCGTCATCCGGATGCGGCGCCAGGAAGAGGGCTTTGGGGGCGTCTGCCGCGAGAGCAGGACGCCGCGCCGGCTCGAAAGTCCCCAGGGGAAAGGACCTGCCTTGCTTGAGCAGGTGGGCATAATCATTGACGAGTTTGTGGTAGGGTGTCATAGGGGTCCAGGCAAGCTCGCTGCGGCCACGGCCTGGCCATGGCGTTTTTCCGCTTCATCCGGAATATGAAATTGGAGCCTGTTCGACAACTCGGGGAACTCCGCCTGGAGCACTTGCCTGGCAGCGGCGATCATGACCTCCCCCCCGGGGCCGGAGGTGACGCGGCCAAGAATCAGGATGTTTTCTAAATCGTAAAAATCAGCAAAATGCGCAACAGCGTAGCCGAGGAAAGCTCCGATTGTTTCGTAAATCTTCCGCGCCCGATAATCGCCCTGGCTCATCAGCGTCTGAACGTGCTTTAACTTCTCCGGCAAGGGAAGGGCGGAGTCGGTTTCAATCCCCGCCAGGGCGAGCAAACGTCCGACGCACTGTTGCGAGAAGTATTGCGAGCCGCAGCCGTAATCCCCGGACCATTCGTCAATCGCCGCGCCGGGATTATAGTCCACCGGCACAAAGGCAAGCTCGTTTATCCAATTCGTAATGTTCCCCTCGGCATTCACATAACCCCCAGCGGTGCTGGTGCCCAGGGCAATACCCAAAACCCGGTTCTTGCCTAAGGCCATCGAGCCGGCCAAGGCCGTTACCTCGCCATCGTTCATCACTTCAAAAGGAACGTCCTGCCATGCTTTTCTGATTTCCAGGAACAACGTTTTCACCCGTTGATTGAAGACATCGGCGGGAACGCCGCGAAACAAGGAGGCAACTTTAACCTGGTTATGCAGGTAAATGCCGGCCGCGCTGCCGCCGATGGCATCCACACGGGGCATGTGGCCCGCCGCCTTGCGCAGCGAATCCATAATCCCTTCGTAGTGGTAGCGCGGGTCCGTCTGGAAGTAGGGGTCCCACGCCGTTTCCTCGCTGAAGACCACTTTCCCATCCATAACAGCCGCCACCTTTCGATCGCTCCCGCCCAGATCAAAGCCAATACGGCAGCCCTCGAGATGGCGCCCCAGGACAGTCCCGCTGTGACGCTCAGCAGGGAGTTCCTTTGCAGGGACGATTTCGAGCGGATGCTCGAACATGCGCTCGCCGACTATATTGGAATCAAACTGACCAGAAGGTGTCTCGCGGTAATAAGCTGACAGTTGGGCTGCCAAAGCTGGCGGTCCTGAAAAATGGAGCCGGAACCCACCTCGCATCCACAGCAATGCCTTCACCAAACGCTCGATGTAAATAAAATTAGCCGCAACCAACGGGTGATTTTCGGGTAAGACCCCGGTATGGAACTGCGAAACATTGCCACCGGTTTGTTCGAGAGCCAGCCCGACCTGGACCGGATGGCCACTGGCGCGGACCAGTTGTCCAAAGGCGCGATTGGCCAGGACGGCCGGACGAAACGATGGTTCCAACACGGGCGTTATCCGTGGGGCAACCAGAGCCAGACCGTGGTTGAGGTTCATTAAGCCGAGACGTTCTAAACGAGCGGAAGCATCAGGGCAAGCCTTGACAAAGCAGGCGGGGCGAAGTATGAACGAAGCGACCCACAATATTGAGGAGAGCTTATGGATACGCAAATACATGCCAAGTTGGTGTCTGTGGAAGCTGACCTGCTCGAATCGATCGGTTATGAGGATGGAACGCGCATTTTGTACCTCAAGATGCGCACTGGAGAGACGCTTCGGTTCGATAACGTGCCCCGGTTCCGTTATCAGGGGCTTTTGGCGTCGCCGCGCAAAGACGCCTATTACAAGGCCTTCGTCCACGGCCATTTCATTTCCAGGCAGGCTTAGCTTAGCTTATTAATTTGCCGACGCCTCTCCCTCTCCCCTTCCGAAGGGGAGAGGGGGCCCTCCCTGTAGTCTATGCCCCGGCCCCATGTATAAAAGCTGATGCGGAGGCAGCCCGGTTGACCAGGATGGCGTCAGTAATCCAGGATAGCCACCACACGAAATATGAAAACGAATTGGTTCAAACGCGTCGGCTGGTTCTATCTCCCAGCCTCCATTCCAGGCAAAAGCCTGTGCCTGCTCTCGGCCCTTTTCTGCCTCACGGTATTCCGGGCAGCGGACCGGCATTCCCATTCCGTGACCGATACGCTTTACGGCGTCATTCCATTCTTTGTCTGCACTTTTCTGCTGATAGATTGGATTGGCGCGAGGTCAACAACCCAGCGATGAGAGGTGTTCCATCAAGGAAGGCCCTCAGATGAACTCGTTTATGAGGTTTTCGAGGAATTCCTGGCGGCCACTCGTGTTGCGCGTGATGTCTCCTTTTTCCAGCATGTAGGCCTCCAGTTCTTTAAAGCCGGCTTTGCCCGATTCGATTTTGGCCCCAATCCCGCTGTCCCAGGAATTATAGCGCTGCTGAACAAACTGGGCCAGGCGCCCATCCTTTCGAATCGCTGCCGCGATTTTGAGGCCCCGGGCAAAAGCATCCATCCCACCGATGTGCGCGTAAAATAAATCTACCGGCTCAAAACTTTCACGGCGCACCTTGGCATCGAAATTGGTGCCGCCGGTTTTGAGGCCGCCCATCTTGAGGATTGAGAGCATGATCTCGGTGGTCAGGTAAATATTAGTGGGGAATTGGTCCGTGTCCCATCCAAGCAGCAGGTCGCCGGTATTGGCGTCGATTGAGCCGAGCGCCCCCGCGGCAATGGCCACCTCCAACTCATGTTGCATCGTGTGGCCGGCCAACGTGGCGTGGTTGGTCTCCAGGTTCAGTTTCAAATCCTCCATCAGGCCGTATTCCCGCAAAAAATTCAGGCAAGCGGCTGCGTCCGAATCGTATTGATGCTTGGTCGGTTCTTTGGGCTTGGGCTCGATATAGAATTGGCCTTTGAACCCGATGGACTTTTTGTGAGCCACTGCCATGTGCAGGAACTTGCCCAGGTGGTCCAACTCGCGTTTCATGTCCGTATTCCACAAGGTGCTATAGCCCTCGCGTCCGCCCCAAAAGACGTAGCCCTCGCCCGCCAGTTCATGAGTTACCTCGATTGCCTTTTTTACCTGCGCCGCCGCGTACGCAAATGCATCGGCATTGCAACTGGTGGCCGCGCCGTGCACAAAACGCGGATGCGCGAACAGGCAAGCCGTGCCCCAGAGCAACTGCACACCCGTGCGCCCCTGCTCCTCCTTGAGCACCTTCACAATCCGGTCCAGGTTTTTATTGGTGTCCCCCAGGTTTTTGCCTTCGGGCGCCACATCCCGATCATGAAAGGCATAAAAGGGCGCGCCGAGCTTTTCGAGGAACTCGAAGGCGACTCGCGCGCGGGTTTCGGCCATTTGGAGTGAATTGGTGCCGTCCTCCCACGGGCGAACGGCTGTGCCCACACCAAACATATCTGACAACTGCCCGCGAATGGTATGCCAGTAGGTCACCGAGAAGCGCAGGTGCTCCTTCATCGACTTGCCCTCAACCCGTTCCTGCGCGTTGTAATGCTTGAATGCGAGGGGGTTTTTTGAAGCTGGCCCTTCGTACTGGATTTTGGAAATACCCGGGAAGAATTCTTTGGATGTCTTTTTCATGGATTGCCAATTCGTTCGGAGCCGAAACTAAAGACCCGAGGCGGAGAGAGCAAGTCACTTAAGCAGCGCGCAGTTCGTAATTGAGGATGGAAAGGCAATAAATTGCGGCTGTCTCGACCCGCAGCACCAGCGGCCCCAGGCTAATGGGCAACGCACCGGCACGAATGATCAAATCCATTTCATCCCTGGTGAAATCTCCTTCGGGCCCGATCCAGACAGAAACACAGACGGGGTTGCGTCCATTGTTTTGCTGGAACTGGCGGAAGTATTCCCGGGGGTGCTTGCTGCCTTTTTGCAGCGAACCCATCAGGGGCAATTCGCATGCCTCTTTGCGTTCGAGGAATTGGGCCGGGGTGACGGGGGTCTCGATGCGCGGCAGCCACGGCGAGCCGCATTGCTTGAGCGCCTCGACGGCAATCGCCTGCCACTTCAAGGCCTTGCGCGCGGCTTCGGCAGCATCCAAATGAGTGACAACCCGCTCAGTTAAGAGCGGCACGAGCCGCCAGGCGCCCAATTCAGTGGCCTTTGCGATGATGGCTTCGATGATTTTGCCCTTGGGCAAGGCTTGCACCAATGTGATCTGAAAAGGCGGTGGAGGCGACGAGCGCCGCTCGAGCACTTTGAGCTTGAGTTGCTCCTTTGCGACGGCTTCCACCCCGCACAGGCACTCCTGGCCGGCGCCGTCCAGCACGAGCACTTCTTCCTCCGGCTCGACGCGCAGGACGTGTTGCGCGTGATGCGCCTCGCCGCCAGTCAGAAAGAGAACGGGGCCGCGGCAGGTGTGGGGCGGCAAATAGAAACGATGCACTTATTGAAAGAGCTTCTTGGCTTTCTCAAAGAAAGTTTGGCTCAAAGGGCTTTCCTTCCCGTTGCAAAGGGCGGAGAATTCTTCGAGCTTGGCGCGCTGGGCGGAGGTTAGATGAGTCGGCACCTCGACGTTAATGCGCACATGGAGATCGCCGTAGCCATAGCCTTGGATATTTTTGATCCCTTTGCCTTTGAGCCGGAACATCGTGCCGGGCTGGGTGCCCGGCGGGATTTTGATGTTGCTCTTGCCGTTGAGGGTTGGAACGTCAATGTCAGTCCCGAGGGCCGCTTGCACAAAACTCACCGGCACCTCGCAGAGGAGATCATCGCCGTCCCGCTGAAAAATTTCGTGGGGCCGGGCATGGAGGACGACGTAGAGGTCGCCCGAGGGCCCTCCGCGCCAGCCCGCTTCGCCGTTGCCTGCCGAGCGCAAGCGCGAGCCCGTATCGACGCCGGCGGGAATCCGCAGGGTGATTTTCGAAGTGCGCTCGCGCCGCCCGCTGCCCCGGCAGGCCTTGCACGGTTTGTCAATAATCCGCCCGGCGCCCTGGCAGTGGGGACAGGTCTGCGCGATGGAAAAAATCCCCCGCGCGCTGATGACCTGGCCGCGCCCGCCGCAGGTCGGGCAGGTACGGGCGCGCGACCCGGCTTCAGCCCCGGAGCCCTGGCACACGTCGCAGCGGTCAGGTTTTGTAACGGTGATCTCCTTCTCACAGCCATGGGCGGCTTCCTCGAAAGTCAATTCGAGGTCATAACGCAGGTCATCACCGCGCTGGGGCTGGTTGGGGTCGTGCTGGGCGCCGCCAAAAAGGTCCTCGAAAAAACCGCCACCGCCGAATACTTCGCGGAAAACTTCGAACGGATCATGGAACCCTCCGGCCCGCCCAAAACCGCCGGCCCGGCGGTCGAACGCGGCATGGCCGTATTGGTCATAAGCAGCGCACTTTTGCGGGTCGCTGAGCACCTCGTAGGCCTCGCCGAGTTCCTTGAAGCTTTCCTCAGCCGCTTTGTCCCCCGGATTTTTATCCGGGTGGAACTTCACGGCCAATTTTCGGTAGGCCTTTTTGATTTCTTCTTCACCTGCCCCTTTTTGCAGCCCAAGGACCTCGTAGTAATCGCGTTTGGTCATCGGCATTCTCTAAGCGGCAGGGTGCTTGGAAATCACCACGCTGGCTGGGCGCAGGAGCCGGTCGCGCAGCTTATAACCCTTGCGCAATTGTTGAATGACCTGGCCTTCGGGCACGCCGGCAGCTTCTTTTTGGGAAATCGCCTCGTGCAGGTTCGGGTCGAACGCCTTTCCGGTGGCATCCACCTCCTCCAGGCCGGCGTCGGCCAGTGCGCTTTTCAATTGTTGATAAACCATGCTGATGCCCGTTTGCAGCGATTGGACTGCATCGGCGGAGTTATTTTGCGTAGCGGCCAGGGCCATGTCAAAGGTATCCAGTATCGGGATAAGCTTCTGCAACAGGCTCTCGTTGGCAAACTTAATGGCATCCTGCTTTTCGCGGGCGGCGCGCTTTTTATAATTATCGAAATCGGCGGTAGTCCGCAGCAACCGTTCCCAATGTTCGTCGGCCTTGGCAGCCCGTTGTTTGAGTTCCTCCAACTGTTCGGGCGTCAGGGTGGCAGGCTCGACCGGCAAGAGCGGTTCAGGTCCGGCTGCCTGTTGTCTTTGATTTTCCATTGCAATGTCCTTCATGGATAGAGACTTCCTCAGATACGTTTCAGCCTTAGACAATAGACGAAAGAATGCCGCCCAGCAACTCCGGGGTAATCTCAGCGCGCCAATGACAAGGTCGGTTCCACACCCGTGTAGGAGACGACGTAGAAAGTCTCTGATAAAGATTGTCGGCCAAGCGCCTTCGCTTCACCCGCAAGCTGCTGATCAGAGACTCCTTACGTCGTCTCCTACACTCGGAGGTGAGAGATAAGGGCTTGGTGGAACTGAGCCCTCCGACAGACCAATTAAATCAGGCGGGCGAAAAGGCCATCGCCACCAAGCGCGCTTCGGCCTGCTTGGAGAGCCCGGTAAAGACCATCGAGACATGATAGCCGGCATGCTTGTTGCCGGTGCAGGCGATGACCACTCCGTTACAATGGACCTTGCCTCCTTCCCGCGGCGATTGCAGCGTGAGGGTCATTTCCGCCCATGGCGAAAATGGGGTGGCGCTGCGAAATTCAATGCCATTCTTATGAATGACAACTGAATCGGGGGAAAGGGTCAAACGCGTCTGACGCGCTTCGACTGTGACGTGTTGGAGGGAACCGGGAATTTCAGCTTTTCTGGCGCTCATACAGCAGAGTTAGTCTAGCATATTCTGCGCAGGCGTCAATTCAGTTTCTTGCGTAAATGGAATGATTTAGTTACCACTCGATGACCGCCGCCCCCCAGGTCAGCCCGGCCCCAAAAACCACCAGCAGCAACAAATCCCCAGCCTGAATGCGCCCGGATTGGACTGCCTCGTCCAGAGCAATGGCCACTGAGGCCGCGGACGTGTTGCCGTATTTGTGCAGGTTGACAAACATTTGCTCAGGTTTTGCTCCCAGCCGTTCCCCCACAGCCCCGATAATCCGCAGGTTGGCCTGGTGGGGCACAATGAGTTTGATGCGGGTGATATCGATCTCGCACCGCCGCAAGGCCTCCTCGGCCGCCGTCTGCATTGCCTGCACCGCGTTCTTGAAGGTTTCTTTGCCTTCCATGCGCAGATAATGCATCCGGGCATTCACCGAATCGATTGTTGCCGGGCAACGGCTGCCTCCGCCGGCCATAAAAAGCAGGTTGGATTTGCGGCCGTCGGCCCCCATGACCGCCGTCAGCAGCCCGTGCGAATTGGCACGATTGCGCAACACCGCCGCTCCGGCTCCATCTCCGAACAAAACGCACGTGTTGCGGTCCTGCCAATCGACTATCGAGGAGAGCTTTTCGGCGCCAATCACCAGCACGGTATCGTAAGTGCGGGACATGATGAATTGCTGGGCGACTTCCAGCCCGTAAATGAAGCCGGAGCAGGCCGCCTCGAGGTCAAAAGCAGCGGCGCGGTAGGCGCCGATCTTGCGCTGAACCAGGGCGGCGGTGGAAGGGAACGGCATGTCCGGCGTGATGGTTGCCACGACAATCAAATCGATCTGCTCGGGCGTGACGCCGGCTCGTTTCATGGCGCGCAGGGCCGCCTGGGTGCCCAGGTCGGAGGTAAACTCGTCTTTGGCGGCTATATGCCGCTCTTTGATGCCCGTGCGAGTCGTAATCCATTCGTCGGATGTGTCAACCATCTTCTCCAGATCGGCATTCGTCAGGATGCGCGCAGGGACATAGGAGCCGACTCCCGCAATCGAGCAGGTCCGGCCCTGGAAATTGTACTTGGCTCGAGGGTTTTTGAATTTGGGTTTAGGCAATGGGCTCATGCCGGCAATGGCCTGGCGCGGTGGTTTAGGGTTTTATTGTTATGCGCTCATCGAGGGAGGCATCGCGATCAGATGGCCAGGCTATTTCTCGGAAAGGACAGCAGAGGCGGGAATCTCAGTGGGGGCCAGGAGTTCGTTGGCGCGGGCGATTTCCGCAGCCATTCGCTGGTGGACCTGGTGTTGGAGGTTGTCGGTGGTGACACGAATGGCGCTGGCGATAGCGCGTTCGCGGGCGGACCCATGGGCCTTAAGAACAACCCCGTTAAAGCCCAGCAACGGCGCTCCCCCATAAACCTCAGGGTCCATGCGCCGGCGGATGGCGCGAAAGGCGTTTCGAGCCAGCAACGCGCCAAGCTGGCGTTGCGGGCTGGCGGTCAATTCCCGTTTGAGCATGGAAAACATCGCCAGCGCCAGGCTCTCACAAGTCTTCAAAACAATGTTCCCCACGAACCCATCGCAGATGACCAAATCCACGTGATTCTTGAACAGGTCATGGCCTTCGACGTTGCCCACAAAATTAAGTTCAAGCTGTTTGCACAGGCGGAAGGCCTCTAGAGTCAGCTCGTTGCCTTTGCTTTCTTCGGTGCCGATGCTCAGGATGCCGACGCGGGGGTTTTTGCAGCCGAGTATCTCGCGGGAATAAACGCTGCCCAGCACTGCATAATGAGCCAGGTGGATGGGCTTGCATTCAATATTTGCCCCGGAATCCAGCAATACAAAATGATGGTCGGGGGTGGGAATAATGGCGGCAATACCGCCTCGATCCACTCCCGGAATGCGGCCCAGGCGGAACGTTGCGGCTGCAAAAATCCCGCCCGTATTACCGGCCGAAACCACCGCATCGGCTTTGCCGTCATGGACCAGTTCAACCGCCCTAACGATCGAGCAGTCCTTTTTCCGCCGGACGGCAGCGGCGGGCTTATCATCCATGGTGAGCACTTCACTGGCATGAACTACTCGGACCCGATGGTCGCGGAAGCCGCCCCGGGGAAGAGCGGCGTGGATTTCAGACCTGCGCCCGACCAAAAACAAAGCAGTGATGCGCTTGTCGGCCTGAATGGCTCGGAGGGCCCCTTCGATGACCACACCACAGCCGTGGTCGCCGCCCATCACATCCACTGCAATCCGCATAAAGAGCAACCCGGCCCCTTGCCGGCCAGAGGCCGGAATCAGGTTCCGGCTATAACGGTGATGATTTGGCGGCCTTTATAATAGCCGCAGGCGGGGCAAACCCGATGCGGCACGTACGGCGCGGCACACTGGGGGCAGGTGCTCAACTGGGGCAAGGTCAGGACACTATTGTACGCCCGCCGCATGCGTTGACGGCTCTTGGACGGTTTACGTTTCGGGACTCCCATAAATAGATACTTTCTCTAATGTTAAAACTTCAGCTTATTTAACTCATCCCATTCAGACAAGCCCTTTGAAGCCTGCCCGGCGCTGCTGGGGCTCCGGGCCGCGCCCGGAGCCATTCCTGGCAAGCCACGACACTCCGGGTCGCACAACGGATGTTGCGGAAACTCCAGGAGAATATCTTCCCGAATGCGGGGCGTCAAGTCCACGTAATCGCCCTGGAGCGCAACGGCCTCCTCCCCCTGGAGGTGCAGGTGGGCCACCCATTCCAAGAGCTCGAACGGGCGGGAGAAAGTCTTCAGACAACGGACACATCGGCACTCCAGCGGGAGGCGCAACTGCCCTTGCAACAGAAGACCTTCTTCAAACTTTTGCGCTTCCAAATCATACGCCAACGGGCCGGTCACCCGTATCATCTCGTCGCCCGTCTCGATGTCCAATTCTTCGGGCGGCAACTCTCCCTCGATGTGGACGTCATCAGCCTCCAAATGTCGCAAATTAACAAGCAACGGCATAAATCACCTCACCGCCGGCAACGGATTTGCCTTCGAGGCCAGGGCCGCCCGCACGTGCGCCGACACAAACGCGCTGACGTCGCCCCCGAGGCTGGCAATCTCCTTGACGATGCGGGAGCTGAGGAATGTATAAGTATCCTTGGGCATCATGAAAATCGTTTCAATCCGTTCGTTCAATTTACGATTCATCAAAGCCAGTTGGAATTCAAACTCGAAATCCGAAACCGCCCTTAGCCCTCGGATGACCGCCTGCGCCGACCGCTTCTCTGCGTAGTCCACCAGCAACCCGTCAAAGCTGTCAGCCTCGACCTGGGGAAAATGACCGACAGCGCGCGCAACCATTTCCACTCGCTCTTCGAGACTGAAGCAGGGGCGTTTGCTTTCGTTCCGAGCCACCGCGACGATGACGCGGTCGAAGAGTTTCGTCGCTCTTTGGACGACATCCAGATGGCCATTGGTCAAAGGATCGAAACTTCCCGGGTAAATCACCGTGCGCATGAAAGCAGCTTAGCAGCAGAGGGGGGACAACCACAAACAAAAGCAGGACCCAAGGACTCGACCTTCAGCCCTTCTTTGCGGTTTCCTGCTGAGGCAGCGCAAATTCCTCTTCGATACGGCGGGTGCCGGAGAGTCTCCAGGGGACCTCATAGACCTGCACTGGGGCGCGGATACCCTTTACGGTAAGGGGTGGCAAGGGAACGCAGGATGCCCCCAAAGCCGGGTCGTCTCGTTGCAAGTGTGCCCAGGTGGATTGGCTGATGAAAATGCGGCCACGTTCGGAGGCGCTTTCGAGGCGGCTGGCCAGATTGACTTCCCGGCCAAAAACAGTGTAGCTGCCCTGGCGCACGACCGACTTGGTTTCTGCTCCCATTAAGCCGACGGTTGCCATGCCCGTGTTGATGCCGGTGCCAACAAATAGAATCGGCAGCAGCGGGACTGGGGGCTGGCCTGCAGCGGCGCGGGCCTGGTTCTCCAAGGCGATTGCTTTGTTCTGCGCCGCGCGCTGAAGGTTAAGGTCGTGAATTCCCCGCTGCGCCTGCACTGCCGCCCGGACGCACGCCAACGCATGCTTCGAGTGGGGAGTCGGCGCGCCCCAAAAGGCCATCACGCAATCGCCTATGAATTTATCCAGAGTCCCATCCTGCTGCAGAATCGTTTCTGCGACCAATCCAAGATAGAGATTAATTGTCCGGAGAGTCTCCCGCGCCTGCTCATCGAAGCAGGTCTCGGCGGCCTGGCCTTGCAAGCCCCTTTGGCGGACATGCTCTGCCACCTGCTCCTGGCTGGAGTCGGTGAATTCGGTGAACCCGCGCACATCGGCAAACAACACGGTAATTTCGCGGCGAGTGCCTCCAAGGCTCAGAGCCTGAGCTTGGAGCAGTTCGTTGACAATCTTAGGCGAGACGATGGTTGAGAAAATGGAGCGGACGCGCTTGCGTTCTGCGGACTCGAAGACGACCCGCCAGGTCACCAGGCAAACGTGGGTCATCAACCAGGCGCCTCCCAGAGGCAACACGATGGGCAACCAATAGCGCGTGCGAAAATAGAGGATGGAAGCGAAAACAGCATAAGCCAGGCTCAGCAGCAGGACCAGCATGGAGGCAAGCAGCACGCGTAGGCGCAGTGTCACGATGGTCGCCCCAAGCCCAAGCAACACTACCAACCCCAGCTCCACTCCCAGTGGAGCGCGCCGCACAAACCGGCCAGTGATTATCGAGTTGGCCACGTTCCAGTGTTTGCTTACCAGCAGCGTGTCTGGACTCAAGGGCGTCGCTCCGCGGTCGGTCAGATTATTGCCGACAACTGCGCTGGACCCGATTATCGCCAGTTTGCCGCGCCAACGATTGAGAAACTGATTTGTGGCGCCCAATAGCCGCTGTCGGTACTGCTCAAGCAGGTCCTGGATCGGCTCGCGCGTGAGCTGCGGGCTATTGACCGTCAGGCACCAATCAATGAGCATATTGCCCTGGCCATCGACCGGGATCACTCGCTCGAGGCCCGCCCGATTCCGCAGGGTGATGCGCCCATGGGGAAGGTCGATTTGGGCATTGGCCAAGTCTAATCCTAGCTCGCGCGCAGCCAGCACGACGCCCATGTGCCAAACGCGTTCCTCGGTAAAGGGCCTGGCCTTTCGCGCGATGCCGGGCGGGAGGTTGTCGCCCCAGAAATCCGCGACCTCGAAATTGCCATTGGCATCCAGAGGCACGACGATAGGCTCGCCCCCCGCCCGTGGCAAAACGATCCGGCGGGGTTCAATGCGCGCCTTGCGCAGGTCCACTCCGAATCCTGGGTCAGCCTCTAATTGCAAAAACGCCGGATGCCATTCGTGATAGAGACGGAAAACCTTTGCCCGGCGCAGGATGCTGTCCAAATCCTTATCTGTTGAGACATCGCCCACGGCCCAGGCATTGGTGGCGAAGAGCGCCGGAGGGGTAATTTCAGGTGTTTGCGCGATGATGACGTTCCCGGCCCGCCGCATTTGCTGGGCGAAAAAGTCGTCAGAATCAGGTCCCACACTCCCGTCGGCCATCTGAACGGCGGGATGATCGGGACGCAACTCGCCGAAGAGAACATCAAAGGCGATGGCCCGTGCCCCCTGGGTGGCTAATTCCTGCACTATTCGTCCGTAAACCTGGCGGGGCCAATACAGACCGAACCGATACCCTAACGACCCATTCCACACGCGCTGAACGCTGTCCTCGTCGATGAAAACAAAACCGAGGTTGGTGGCGACCGTGGGATGGTAGCGCACAGCAGCACGAACCCGCATATCGAAGGTCATCCGTTCCAGCCGCTCAAACAGGTCCGCTCGCCGCCAACTCGCCCAGCATACCAGGATGATTACCCCCAAGGCGACCAAAGCGGGAATGCGCTGAGCGGGCGTGAACTTCACCAGTTAACAATAAATAAAAAAACCAGAGCAACACAAGGTTGCTCTGGTTTTGAGAGATATATCTTTGCGCCTTATTGAGCGTCAAAACCCAAATGTAAAAACCGGCTCGGGAAGGGGACCTGTGCCCGAGAACCCTACCGGTGAGATCGGCGTCACAGCCAGATTATTGGCGAGGGTGATAGGGGTTGGAGTAGTCACCACGCGCATCGCCAAGCCGATGTTCTCGAATGCGCCCATCTCAGTCGCTGAAACCGGGGTAATCTGTCCCGTGCGCGCGTCGTACTGCTGGCCACCCATGATGACTTGAGTTGTGACGTTACCGGACTTGGGGTCCACCCAAGCAAGAACCATCGAGCCGACGAAAACCTTGACTACGCCTTCAGCGGAGATGTCATAGAGTGTGCCGCGAACACCCGCCACGCCATTGGGCAGCTTGACTTCGTATTTCGAGGCGGCAGTCATTTTCTTTACGTTGCCGGTGATGCGGCCCATCTTCAGGTCGAGCTGTGTTTCGCTGACCACGTCCGCTCCGGTGCGCATCGATGTCAACTTGTCGATTCCCAAAGCCGAGTTCTGCCAAACCCTGACGACGTTTTGCTCAGCCGAAGGCTGATAGGCCATAGTGGCCATCGAGTCAGGAATGTAAGGACGATAAACGACCGGTTGTGGAACCGGGGCATTGGCTCCGCCCAAAACCAGATCGACGTAGGAGCCTTCTTCGGTGCCGGTCTGGACGGTCGTGCCGGGCCGCAGGACCATTCCTGAATGCAACGGCTGCCAGACATTGCCGCCGGTGCTGTAACGGGCTGGGCCTTTGACCCGAACCACCTTGGCCACGCCTTCGACGGTCTGGGCCGCTAATGTGGAGACCATTGCCAGGGCAACCGCGCTGGCAACCAAGCCGCTAAAGAGACTTCGAGTGTGTTTCATAAGTGTGCTGCTCAAATAATGAACCCGTCTATTTGTTGGAATTCTAAACGAGATACGCAAGCTGTCAACCACTTTTCAAACTTTTTTTTGGGCCTTTTTCCAGCCGGAACTGGCCGATTTTTGCGCCGATGGCAGAAAAATGGAGGCTGAAAGATAAAAATGTTATTTCTCTGCCTCCATCTTTCTGCCAAGCCGGGCGCTCAATTCATTGGTGGCGGCATCGAGCAAGCGCATATTGGCTATCTGGAGGTAATTCTGCGCAATCGGGTTGTCGTGCCATTCAAGGCGCAGCGAGCGTTCGAACCACGGTTTAGCGGCTGCGAAATCCCCCGCCTGAATGTAGTGCAAGCCGATATTATTCAGGTTGAAATAATTGTTCGGGTCCAGTTCCTCAGCTTGGCTGAAATAAGGGGCGGATTCGGCCTGGCGGTCCAGCCAATCCAGGCACCAGCCATAACCTGAGTAGTTGCGGCTATCCCAGGGATTGAGCTTCATCCCGCGCTGATACCAGGTCATGGCCTGTTCTGCCAGCGTGCGATAATTCGCTCCCTGCTGTCCTTGATAAAACTCCCCCCCCTCCTGGCTTTCGCGGCGAAAGGCCTCGCCTATTGAAAGGGCGGTTTCCGGGTTCATTGGGTCAGAAGCAAAGGCGCGGGAGAGCAAATCGATTTGTTTGGCCGAGAAAACGGGGGCCCGTTCGGCCCGATCGAGCCATAGAGCCTCAGTCCCGAGGCGCCAGGCCTGTTGGGCGACATAAGCGCCTCCCAAAAAGAGCAGGGCGCTGGCCAGGACTCTGGACCACACCTTCAGAGTGAACCAATAGCGCTCGGTGGCGAACCGCAGGTGGCTGCTCAGCAAAGCCATCAGGGTCACTGCCAGGATCGCATTGGCGGGGATATGCATGTTGAAATCAACAAACGAATGGACCAGAATTGCCACCAAACCCAAACTGGCCCCCAACACAAAAGCGAACTTGTTGCTGCCGGATTTGCCCCCCAATTCCCCGCTCGACAATCGCACCGAGGAGCGCGTCTTCCAAACACCAAAAAACAACAGCGCGACCGCGGCAAGAACCAGAGCCAGGCCGGTCACACCCCAATCAACCAGCGTGTTGAGGTAATCGTTATGGGTACGCACGGGGCTCAACTGCACGCCCTCGGGGCGGTACTGGTGGAAGCGCGCATCAAAGTGCGCCGGCCCCACTCCCCACCAGGGATGGTCCTGCCACATCCGCCACGCCGGCGCCCAAATCGCAAACCGCATGTCGTCATTGACTTTATTCGAAGCCGACATGGTTTGTTTGATACGGGATTGGATGAAAAAGCTTTTAGGCAGGAGAAAGGCTCCAACGCCGATGGCAACCACGGCCAGAACAAGGACAGGGAGCCGATAACGCCGGCGAAAGGCCAAAGCCCCGAGCAACAGGGTCAGGGCCACGCCGGTCGAGACCCAGCCGCCTCGGGAAATGGTGACGGCGATGCCAGCCAGAATCGCCAGGCTGGCGTAGCTGAGCAGGATGCGAGTCACGGGCTTGAGCCGGCCCACCAGGGCGTAGGCCAGGCCAATCGGCAGGAGCATTTCGAGAAAACCGGCCAGGTCATTGGGATTGATATAGGTCCCCGAGCCGCGGTGTGGGTAGGCTTTTGGCAAGCCCCAAACATAATTCGAGTCGGTGAGGAACTGGTAAACGGCGTAAAAGGAAATCGCCATCGCCAGAAAAACCAAGGCAAAGCTGATGATCTGAGTTGTTTCCTGCCGGTGCAGATTGTTCAAAATAGCCAGGAACAGGAACGCATAAACCAGCACGTGGAGCACTTCCTGGCGGGCGACGTATTCAATATCGGCGGTCAGGTAACGTCCCACTGCATAGAGAGAAAAGGCAATGACCGCCCAGCAGATGGGCGGCCAGAGTAATTGCGGGCGGGGGCTGACCCAGAGGCGGATTGCCCAAAGCGCCATGACTCCAAGGGTCAACCCCTCGATAATAGCAAAATCGAATCCGCGCACCGCGCCGATGGCCAGGGGACCAAAGGTCAGGATGGCCAGGACCAAGTACAGGACACCCCGCTCGCACCATCGATCGACAGTTTCTTGGCTCATGGCGCGGCGGCAGTCAGCTCAGGTATTCGCGCGGGTCGGTGATGCGTCCGGTCAGGGCGCTGGCAGCAACTGTGGCCGGTGAGGCAAGAAACACCTGGGATTCCTTGTGGCCCATCCGGCCAGGGAAGTTCCGGTTGGTGGCGCTGATGCATTTCATGGGCGAATTCATGCGGCCAAAGGTATCGACCGGCCCGCCCAGGCAAGCGGCGCACCCGGCGTTCTCGGTCATCTGCACGCCGGCGGCGACGAGGATTTCCCAGATCGTTTTTTCCCCCCACCGGGCCGTCTGGAGCTGATGCACGATTTCGGGTGTGGCGGGGACGCCGAAGGTATCAATGGCCACCCGTTTGCCGCGCAGCACGCGGGCGAATTCGAGGAAATCGCTGGTCTTTCCACCGGTGCATGAGCCGATGTAGGCGCGGTCGAGTTTGATATGGCCCAATTCCTTGGCGAGCTTGCGCTGGCCCGGGTCGGGGTGGCAGGCAACGGTTGGTTCGAGCTTGGAAAGGTCCACGATCAACTCATAAACAAATCGTTCGTCCGGATCGCGTTCAACCGGTTCGTAACTGGTTTTGGTTCCGTTGAGCTTGTTGCGATAATCCACAAAGGCTCTGGTCTGGGAATCGAACTCGAAAATCCCGTTTTTGCCGCCCGCCTCGATGGCCATATTGGCGATGGTCATGCGGTCGTCGATGCTCAACGAGGTGGTGCCGGGTCCATCGAACTGCATCGCGCGATAAGTGGCCCCATCGAAGCCAATGGCCCCGATGCAATGCAGGATGAGATCCTTGGCCATCACCCCCGGTTGCAATTGGCCTTCGAGCCGGAAGTGCATCGTTTCAGGAACCTTGAGCAACAGCTTGCCGGTGCCCATAACGAACCCGGCGTCCGTGTTGCCAATGCCCGTGGCAAACTCGTTGAAGGCCCCAGCCATGCAGGTATGGGAATCCGTCCCAAAAAGAATTTCTCCGGGCCGGGTATGGCCTTTCTCCGGTAAAGCCGTATGGCAAACGCCGGCATAGCGCGACCCAAACTGGCGCTGGAGAGGCCCCTTAGACGAATCGAACACCCAATGCCCGGTGGGGTCATCGATCACATCGTAGAAATAAGTGATCCGCTGTTCCTTTACGAAATCGCGCAGGATGTCCACGTTGCGATTCGATTTCGAATCCGACGTGAAAATGTAGTGGTCAGGGATAATCACCACCTTGTTGCGGTCCCAAACCGTGGCTTTGGGGCCGAATTCGCGTTTGAACACGCCAATCGTGCCAGGACCGCACACGTCATGCGTCATGAGCACGTCGGCCTTTACCCAAATATTGTCTCCCGCCTCAACGCGGGCTTTGCCAGCCGCACGGGCAAGGATTTTTTCCGTGAGCGTCATAAAATGTAAATACGTCTAAAATTGCAAACCGTCATGCCGCCACGGGATGCCCCGAGTTGCCATCCGCCGAGTGGCCCCAAGCAGCCAGCCTACCCGAGGTGCGGCAGGACTTCAACAGGGAAGCGTGGGTGGCGTGGCGAGTGGAATCGCGCCTTGCAAATAAAGGCGGCTTCCATTTGAATTAGGGCTGAATGAAACCTGTTCGCGGGGGGTGCGCGTGGCCGCGATAAACCGAACTAATTGTAGAACCTAATCATGAAACTGATACACCAAAAGCAAAGGACATTTAGCCCCTCGAATTCGAGCTTTCGTCCTGGCGCATCATTCAGAAAGGCGCAGGGGCAGACTGTTCGAGTTCTCCTCCTGCTGGGCCTGGGGGTGCCTTTCTGGCAAGGCTGCACGGTTTACGTCCCGCAGCCCGCCCCGGTGGCAGTTGTCCCGATGCCCCCGCCAGACGAGCCGCCGCCCGTCGTGGTGGAGGAAAGCGCGGTAGTAGAGTTCGTGCCGCCCCCGGTTGAGGTGGACTACGTCTTTATCGGCGGACGTTATTGTTACTGGCACCCCGAATATCATCGTTGGTTTTATCGGCCATACGGCTGGCGGCCTGGCTACGGGCTTCGGGTGAGGCGCGCTGCGGATTTTCGAGAACTCAACCGCTTTCACACGCCCGAGGCGCGCCCGCACCCATTTGTGGGGCACCCCGCACCCGGTCGTCCCGAGCCGGGTCGTCCCGAGCCGGGTATGGAGCACGCTCGTTTCGCGGCCCGTCCGCAGGAGCCGGTTCGCAAAGAGCAGCAAAAGCCTGCGCCGAAAAAGGAAGAAAAGAAACGGGATGACAGGTAAAGCGAATCTATGACCCGTGGGGCGCCTCTGAACACGACGGCAAGAATTGGGGTGGTCCTGATCGCGGTGGGAATCCTTTCCCTTGCCCTGAGCTGGGTTAAATTCCAGACCCAAGAAGAAGTGTTCCGGTTCGGCAATTTCAAGGCAACCGCCACGACCGAAAAGACCATTCCCGTCCTGCGTCCAATTGGCATCGCGCTAATCGGCGGTGGCATGCTTGTGGCCTGGCTCGGCTTTCGACAGAGATAGGCGAAGCGAGCGTTACGGAACCAGCCTGATCCGGTAGAATCTGTTTCCGGCGGTTAGTGGTGAGGTGTCGGTAAATACGGCCTCAGTTCCGTCTCCTATCAGATTGCCTCCCGGCAAATCGACCCAGCTTCCCGGTGTCAGATCGGATGAAGCCTCCACCGCATAGCCCTCGCCCGTAAAGGTGCGAAACGACAACTCGGGACTCACACCGTTCATGCGGATAGAATCGATTTTTAGGTCGGCCACAAGCGCGTAACTCGATTCGTTTCCCCCGGCGATGGCAAATACCCGCCGTAACCCAACGGGAATCGAAATCTGCCCTAAGGCGTTCAGCCCCCAGCCGACCACAGTGCCGTCGTTCTTCAAGGCCAAGCTATGAAAGGGTCGGCCCGCAACAGCCACAACATTGCTTAAACCAGTCGGCACATTAGTTTGCCCGAAATCATCATTCCCCCAGGCGGTAATCGTGCCGTCATTAAACAACGCCAGAACGTGATCGGGGCCTGCAGCAATGGCCACCACATTGGTGAGCCCGGAAGCGCCACTGATCACTCCATCCACATCGGATCCCCAGGCAACAACGGTCGAATCTGACCGGAGCACAAGCTCGAAGCTGTAACCTTGCGCGACTTGAACAACATTGCTCAAACCCTCCGGTACGTTGGTCTGGCCATAGGTGTTATCGCCCCATGCGAACACCGTGCCATCGTTTTGCAAGACCAATGCGTTACCCCCGTAATTAGCAATTGCAACTACGTTGGTAATTCCGGGAGGCAAATTAGTGCCTAACTCGCCCCACGGGGTCATTGAGCCATCGTTTCGGAGAACCAATTGGGGCTGACATTTTGG
>DASYZB010000049.1 GCA_035946615.1 Verrucomicrobiia bacterium | reverse complement strand
ACGATACGGCTTGGTTGCTTTGCTGGAAACGAGGCCGGCGGCTAGTAGGATTTTCTTGGCAGCCAGCCCGTATTCATCTTCGCTAAACACATTTGGGAGCACGCGGAGGAGCAGTTTGCGCTTTTGGACATATTCCTGTACGAGGCAGTCTGTGATTAATCGCAGATTTTGAAGATCGACAGAATGATCCTGCCGGCGCCAGAGAGGACCCCAACGGAGGTAAGCCGCACCTCGCCGGAGAATGGGGATTCTGGCGATGCGTAGTTGAGCCATCGCAATAACTTGTCCAGAATCCTTAAGCACAAGGTGACTCAGATTCCGTTCACCCCAGGAAACGGCACCGTAGGCCCAGGTCTGATAGATGCTGGCATCGGCGAACCGAGTGAGCAGGTCGTTCCACTCCGATTCGGTTATTTCATCAACCGAAGTAGTAAAGGGGCGAGTGGTGGCAACTGGGGCGAGCATCAAGGACAAGGCTAAAGGCTGAATGTTGAAGAGCACCACAAATGGTTAATTCCCCCTCACCCCTGCCCGCTCCCGAGGGAGAGGGAGAAGCGAAGGACTGGCCGCAGCGGTTCTCGGCTCGGATTTGGCCAACCAACGATAGGCGCCCAGGAGCTTGAGGCGAAATTCCAGCGGCCAATCGGCGGGGTCAACCGCGACGCGGCCCTGGACGAAATCGGCGGCCGAGCAGAATACGTTGGAGGGGTTGATGGTAAAGACGCACTCGTAACCGGCGGCGCGGGCGAGTTCGATTCTCGCCGGGTCGCATTTGCCATGAGGAAAGCTGAACAGGCCGACTTTGCGGCCCAGAATGGTCTCCAGTTCAGCTTTGGACTGCTCGAGTTCGCAGCGAGCTTGGGCGGGGTCGAGTTTCAGGAAATCGGGGTGTGAGACGGAATGTGAGCCGATGGCCAGGAGGCGATGGTGCTTCAGGGTGGCGAGCCGGTCAGCCGAGAGGACGCGCTGCCGGCGTGCGGGCGAGTTCGGTTTGACCCAGCCGGGCGCCTGGCCCATGCAACCGGTGGGGACAAAGAAAGTGGCTGGGATATTGCGCGCTTCCAACTCGGGCAAGGCATTCTCCAGGACGCTCACGAAACCGTCGTCGAAGGTCACGGCGCAGCAATGGGCATCGTCGCCGGGGAGAGCGGCGAGGTCGGCCGGGATAGGTTTGGCCAGACGCAGCAGTTCATCCATTTGGCGAGCGAACCGGGAGCGTTGGGCGGCGTCTATGGCATGATAATAGATGACCACGCAGGTGGGGCGAGGGCGGTTGCCCAGGCGCAGGAGCGCACCAGCGACCAGGATGTCCCAGGCGCGGACGAGCAGGCTGATGAGTAGTTTGATTAAGCGCTTCAGGAGTGCCATTGCTCGAACCAGAGTTTGAGGGTGAGTATGGGGACCAGGAGCCAGATGTCGTGCCCCGCGTAGGCAGCGGTGTCCGGGCGCATGTCCCCGGCAGGAAGAACGCGCTGGAAAAAGTCGTTCGCAGCCGGATTGGGACGCTGCCAGAGAGCGCGGAGCTGCCCGCTTTGCGCGACATAGCTATACCAGTCGGGCCAGGAGCCGTCCGTGCCGATGGATTGGGTGCGGCGGCGCAGCTTGCGGCGGGCGCGAGACCAGTGGTGATGGAGGGTTTCCGAGATGGCCGGGGCGCCGACCAGGGCGCCGGTGTTGGCGTCGGGCACCCGGGCCAGAGAGCCCTGGCACAGGCGGCCCACGGCTCGGGTGAAGACGGAACGGTTGAGCTTGAGGCGCGACGGGATTTTGCGGTAGATATCCAGCACTGCCCGGTCCGCCACGGGGAGATACCAGCCGCTGACACGCTGCGGAACCAGGCGCTGCTGGTTGTCGCCTTCGTAACAGAAAGGAAATGTCCGGCGGGCTTCGATTTGAAAAAGGGATTCGTCGGAGTTGTGATTCTGAAACTCCAGCGGAACTCGTGATTCCCAGCGGTCCCGCAACTGGAGCCCGAAAGGGACCGCGCGCTCAAAATGATCGAAATAGAATTGGTGCCGAAACGGAGCGAGGCGCTCCCGTCCGGTGAGCCAGTGGGTGCTGCGGTTCAGCGGCAAGGCCTTGAACAGGTAATCGCAGTAGCAACCGGTGAGGAGGTTCTGAGCTCCCTCAGCGCGCAGGCGCGGGACAACGCCAAGAAAATGGTTGTTGGCAAAGGTGCCCATTCCACCGGAGATTCTGACTCCCTGCTCGGCCTGGTTGCCGTAGTACTCGAATTCCCGCTGCCAGGGGAGGAAGGGAATTTGCAGGGCTTTGGCAATGGCCTGCGCGGTGGCGAGCTCGCGGTTGGGCTCGTTGTAGCAGCAGAAGGCAAATACGTTTTCCTTGTTCTCGACACAAGCCAGCAGCGCGCGGGAATCCAATCCTCCACTGAGCGCAACGGCCGTGCGGCCAAGGCGCGGGAGAGTGCGGCGGCGGACGGAGGTTCGGAATGCCTGCGCCAGCTCGTCGGCGAGGTCGTCTTCGTCCTGGTCCGGCTGCGGCCGCCAGGAGATATCGAAGTAGCGCCTGGCCTGGATTTCCACGGGGGGCCGGGAGGTGAGGGCAATGCTGGTGGTGGTGCCGTGCGGGAGAGCGCGGATGCGCCGGTAATAGGTAGCCGGCGGCGTGACGGTGCTGGCGAGGAGAAACTCGGCCAGGGAGATTTCGTCCAGGTTTTGCTGCTCGCCCGCCACGGCCGCAAGGACGTCCGGGTGAGAGCAGAAGATGAGCCTCTCGGCGGAATCCAGGCGGAATGCGGGGAACGCTCCGGCGGCATCGTTGACAAGATGGAGCAGTTGCTTAGAGACGTCGTGGATAAGGATGACGCGGTTGCCGCCTATGGCCTCGACTCCCGCCAAACCGTCTTTCTGATAAATAGCGTAGAGGGCCTTGCCCGCCAGCCCGCCCCGCCCCGCCACGGATTCACCGAGCGCCCACTGCGGCTCGTCCATGGCCACGCGGCCAGCGACGGCCACCGTGGCGCCGTCGGCGGCCCGGTAAGGAGCCCACAATGCTGCGCCTTCAGTGCAAGTCACGACCATTGAGAAAAGGGCCTCATCGAAGACGAACGCCTCGGTATAGTCCCTGAAGCGAAGCAACTCGGCGGCGTTGGAGGCGCCGCGGTTTGCCGAGCAGTCCAGGCTGAGGAAGAAATCACCCATTGGCGGAATGCGGAGCTGGGGTAATGGAGGCCCGACGTGATGGAGTATTGGAGTGTTGGAGTGATGGAGAACTCCAGAGACTCCGTTTGCCCAATAAGCGATTCATCTGCTGGCGGCGGAGGTAGCGGATGAGGCCGGGGTCGGGGACCTGAGGCAAGCGCCTGAGGTATCCCGCGCAAAAGCCGGTAAAGAGGCCCAGCGCGGCGATGCCGTAGGGCTTTTCGACAGTGCGCTTAAGGCATTTGAGCAGCATGAACAGCGGGTGATAGCCACTGGTGTAATTAGCGCGTCCGTTCTTGACCCAGTTTCTCCAGGAACCGTCGGCGGAACCGGTCGGCTTGAGTTGGAGGAGGCGGAGGTCGGGAAAGGAGCAGGTCTTCCAACCGAGCATGTTGGCTTTGACTTCGTCGAGGGTGTCCCAGCCCGGGGCGCGCACGAGGCCGCCGAGTTGGTCCCAGCATTCGCGCCGATAGATTTTGGTGGCGCCGCGGACATGGAACGAGGGGTCGCCGGGGGAATCTTCGACGGTGGCGCCATTACGCCGGCAATAGACACGCCCGCCAGCGATGCCGAGTTTAGGGTCGGCGACGAAACGGCTGAAGCATTGCTCGAAGTAATCTGAGGCGAAGGAGAGGTCGCCGTCGAGCTTGACGAGGAAAGACCAGGCAGCCGAGGAAGAGGACCCCTCTCCCCTAACCCCTCTCCCCTCGGAGGGGAGAGAGGGAGCGGAATTGGAGCCGAGGGTCGCAAGTTTGGCGTAGCCGTCGTAGAAGGCTTCGATGACGCCACTGCCTTGCTGGCGGAAGCCGCGGTCGGTGCGGTGAACGGCGTGAATCCAGGGATGCTGGGCAGCCACGGCATCAACAAGTTGCGGGGTGATGTCGGTCGAGCCGTCATCGACAATGACCCAGGCGAGCGGGCGGAGGGTTTGGGCGAGGACGGACTCGAGGGTTTGGTGAAAATGTGCGCCCTCATTGCGGACTGGGGTGATGATGACGTAGGACACGGGAAAAGCTGAAAGCTGAAAAGCTGAAAGCGGGTGCCATGCCTCAGTGACGAAGGGGCTGCCGGCTGAAGCCGGCGTTCCGGACGCGCGGAACGCCGCCTTTAGGCGGCAGCGCCCGCCGTCACTAAGAAGGTGTGAAAGAATTGAAAACGGCAAAAAATTCTGTTTGCAAATTGTTGATTATCAATGGGCGCATTTTCGTTTTTTCGTTGTCCGCTAATTTTTTCACAGCTTCTCAGAGACGGGGTGCCGCGCCAAGGAGGCAGGAAATTCAGGCAAAGTTGATGTTGCTCTTCAACCTGCCAGGAATGTCATTCGTCCACGTGGGCAATCTGGGCAGCGACCAAAGGGTCCAACTGGCTCTTGTGGTCCTCGTAGTAGGCCAGGCACTCATAAACCTTGGCGCGCACAAGAGGCGGCAGGCTCGCGACCACTTCGTCCACTGTAGCTCCGGTCTTGACCATCGCCACGATGTCATGCACGCCAATCCGCGTGGCCTCGACGATGGGCAGGCCGGAGCGGACGCCCGGGGCCCGGACGACATAGCGATAGCGGGTTGCAATCATCGCTAAAAATTACAGGCGCCGGTTGGGAATCGCAAGAGCGCCCACATCAGGAGCCGGAACTTGTGGCCTGGCCTTCAGGGGTCTCCCGAGGCGACGGAGTTTTTTGCTCAGTGACTGGATGGAGCCGAGCCAATCGTAGGCGCCGTCGAGCTTGGCGGCGAAAAGGGCGGGGTCGTCCAGGGAGTTGGCCGGGAGCCGCTTCAGGCGGAAGGGGTCGTCGCCAGGGCGGACGCGCCCAAGTTCGGTGGTGGCGCAGCAGCGGTAGCCGGTTTCGCGCAGCAACTGAGCAAACCGGCCGGCGAATTGGCGGTCGGCTTGCGGGAAGGCGTAGGGGTAACAGAAGGTGGTGACCCCCTCACCCAAGCGCTGCTCGATTTCGGATTTAGACTCACAAATCTCAGAGCGTACGGCGGGCCAGTCCAGTTCGACGAGTCTAGGATGGTTGACGGAATGGGAGCCAAATTCAATGCCGGCGCGGTGGAGTTCGAGCACCTCAGTCCACTTGAGACAGTCGAGAAAGATTTTTGATTTTTGATTTTTGATTTTTGATTGGCTACCGACGGGGCAGAAACGGCGAGGGGTGTCGCCGATAAAAGCGGTCGAGAGGAACATGGTGGCGGTGAAGCCGTGCTGCTGCAAAACTGAAAAGGCCTCCGTGTAAAAGTTCCGGAAACCATCGTCGAAGGTGATCGCTGCCAAACGGGGAAATGGAGTGGTGGAGTGGCGGAGTGGCGGAGTGGTGGGCGGCGAGAAAGGAGCGCACAGGTCCGCAACGAGCGTTTTCAAGCTCACAGCTTTGTAGCCATTTTGGGCAAGGAATTCCATGTGCTGGCGGAAGACAGCGAGGCTGGTGCTGGTTTGGTAATAGGCGGGCACGCCGGGTTCGGGTGCATCCGAGATGCTGTGGTACATCAGGATGGGGACGGGGGAAGTGGAATGCTGGAGAGTGGTGGGAGTTAGGAGAGATGGAGCGTTGGACGAGCCCACGCTCCGCTTTGGCGCGGCAAGCAAGCGGCGCAGGGGCTGCACGAGATTCAGCGTGATGGAGCGGTCGAGGCGCAAAGGAGAAAGGCTAAGTGGAACGCGGGAAACGAACCTGTCCTGGTTCAGTGAAGTCCATGCTTGTAAATGTCTCGCCGGTTTCCAACCGCGAGCAGGTACAATTCGTTTTTCTCCACGTTGAACTCATACATGACTCGATAATCGCCAACCCGTAACCGGAAGGCTTCGACTCCCTGCATTCGGCAATGTGGAAAGTCACGAAGGTGGCGCCCTAACTGGTCTATACGGGACTGGATCCGCCGCTGAATGCCGTCCGGCAGCGCGAAAAAGCGCTGATCGAAACGGTGGGCTCAGATCTGCGTGGCCGCTGCGCCCGAAGGACTCATGGCTTGCGGATGCGAACGCGGCCCTCTGCGATATCTCTTTTGCCAGCTTCGATTTCCGCCTTGAATGAATCAGTCAATTCGAGGCCGTCTTCCAGGAGCTCACCCAAGAACTCGCGAAGCCGCCCTTGCTCCTCCGGCGAGAGCCTGCGCACAGCGGCTTCGACTTGTTCAAGAGTTCTGAGCGAATTCACGCCATTAAAGATAAAAGGACTGGCGGCTGACGTCAATCTTCGGACAAAACTGCCAGCTCGGGGATGGGTTCCGGTGAGGCAGCAGCTCGCCTGGGAGTGGGTTGGTCAAACGGGTCGGGCGGAATCGGTGTGGAGTTATGCTCGCCCGAGATCAACGAGTCAACCAGGTCGAGATAGGCGGCGCGGCGCGAATCCCAGTTGTTGCGGGCGACGTATTCGAGGCCCTTAACGGTCATGTTCTGGCGCAGTTGGCGGTCGCGGAGCATTTCGAGCATTGCATCGCTCAGGGCCTCCACATTGCCGGATTCGAAGAAGCGGACCACGGAATCATCAAAGTAAAACCGATCAATCTTTGTGCTCGAGACCACAGTCGGGATACCCAGGGACATGAACTCCATGATCTTGGTGCTGTAGGCTTCGTTGCCGAAGGAATCGGCGCGCTTGGGAACGACTCCAAGATCAGCATTGGCCATTATCTCGGCGACCTGCCGCACCGGCAGCGGGGTGAAGAAACGCACGGCGTCGCGCAACCCGAGTTCCTGGACCAGCTTGAGCCACTGCTCTTTCATGTTCCCATCGCCGTAGATATGGAACTCGGCATTCGGGAATTGCGACCGCACCTTGGGAAAGGCGCGAATCGCGATATCCAGGCCCTGGTGCCATTGCAGGCCGCCGGGGAAGATGATGATGAGCTTGCCGTCGTTGCGGGTGCGCGGCCGGGGGCGGAAGATTCGCGAATCCACATTGTTGATGAAGACGGAGCATGTCCCGTTCAGGTGGTTGCGCGAAGCGTATGTGTCACGCCAGAGATGGTTGGAGATAATGACATGGTCGGCAAACTTGGCGCAAACGCGCTCCAGCCATTTCAAAAACCCAATCACGAATGAGTTGTGCCGCGCGCCAAACTTGCTGGCGTAAAACTCCGGAACGATGTCGTGGATGTCGAGGATGACTTTGGCGCCGGTGAGCTTGGGATACCAGGCGGCGAAGACGAGAAAATCCGGGACATTATGGATATGCAGCAAATCGTATGGATTCCGGCGGTGGCTGCGCAGCAGCCAGAAGGAGCACCTGAGGAGAAAGCGAACCACCGGCACCAGGTGCGAGAGGCGTGACTTCTCGGCTTTGCCATAACGAGCCTGGAGCCGGAACAGGCTAACATTGCCAATGCTCTCGCGGGCCGGGAGCTCACGCGACCGCCGAAGAGCCAGTACATCGACGTGATCGCCGCGCTCAGCAAGAGCCTCGGCATAGCGGGAAACGCGAGCATCGGAAAGAAAATAGGAATGCGTGACCATGCAGATGCGGCGCGGCTCCCGGCGAGGCGGAAGGCGGCGCCGGGCGACGAAGACCGCCAGATCCCTGGGCAAGGGCTGCCAAAACGAGTCTTTGTATCTGCGCCGGGCATAATCGAGAAACTGCCGGTACAGGTCCGCAGGATACGTGTGAGGCGACGCGGGGTCCCCTTCGAAACGCATGTAGTCCGGATGCACATTGACCAGGGCCATGCCGCCGTGACGCGCAATCCAATCCAGCTTTTGAAACCAGATGTCCGGGTGGCGTTCCCGCAGAAGCAGGAAAAGTGTCGAATCCTGCGGGAGCGTGTAGGGAAGCTCGACGTAGCCGGGAAAGGATGAAGGATGAAGGATGAAGGATGAATGTGGGGAGCCATTAAGGGACTTGGGCTTGGCGCGATTGTCTGTACGCGGGACCCAGAAAGGAAAGATGGTGTTCCGGCCTTGGGGTTGAGGCTCGAAAGGGTCGGTGTCGAACGTCGAGGCGTCGTACTGCACGCTGAGCTGATGCAGCCAGTCGAGGTTGTGCAGCATGAACCCCGAGCGAAAACCCGCGGCGCCCCACTCCCGCAGGTAATGGTTGATCCGAACGGCATTGGCGCGAAATTCATGCTCACCCAGGAAGAGCTTGCCGTCGTGATAGAGATCGTGGACGCCGATTTCGCAGCCACGGCCACGGAAGTCAGCAAGCACAGGCTCGCTTACAGTGTACTCCCCTTCGGGAATGAGGTTGAAGGCCGAACGGAACCCCAGGGCTTTCTCGAGTTCGATCAGCTTCTGGCATTTAGCAAGGCCGAGATTGCCTTCGACATCGTGAGTCAGCACCAAGGCAAACCGCTTGCCATCCGGCCAGCCGGTCCAGCCCTCGGGCGGAGTTTCCGACCCGGGCATGATCGGCCAGGAACCTTCAATTTGGCGGCGCTTCCTGACGGCGAACCAACGCCGGATCGCAAACCGAACCGGCAACGGCACCAGCGGCTTAATCGAATAGTATAGCCGGTTGCGCAGCATGATTCAAAAACCCTCTTTGCCTCTTAGCCCCAATATTTCACACCCACGAGACCGGAACGCCGGCTTCAGCCGGCAGCGACCCCCGAGGCCCCAAGCCTGCCGGCTGAAGCCGGTGTTCCGGTGGGTTGGCGTTCGGTGTGTGAAATATGCGAAATATGCAGGTTAGGCGTAGGTTAGGCGCGGTAAGAAATAAGGGTAGCATTCCCTTCTACCCTTCTGCCAGCAGCCGCTCCGGCACGTAGCGGTGGGTCCTGTTCAGAATCGCGGTGACGTTGGCTTTGGTTTCGCTGAGCATGGCCACGGCCCGCTGGGCCGCGCCACGGTCGGTCTTTTCCGACTCGATGACGAGCAGGACCATGTCCATAAAGCTGGCCAGGCGCGGGGTGACGCTGATCTGGCTGACCGGCGGCATGTCAAAAATAATGTAATCGTAGTCGCTGGCCTTCAGCTTGGGCACCAGGCTGTTGAAACGCCGGGGCAGAATCCGCGAGAGCTTGTCTCCATTGCCAACTTCCGCCACCGCGTAAAGGTTTTCCTGGACCAGGGCGCTGTCGCGGGTTTCATTTTCCAAGGCCCCGGCCAGGCCGCAGCTTGGTTTGCCCTTGAAGAAGGGATGCGCGCTCCCCTGCCCCCCCGTCATATTTACCAGGAGAACGTTGCCATCGCCGGTCTCGGACAGGCTGGCAGCCAGGCCCGTAGCGATGGTTGTGACGCCAGCGCCTTCGCCGCAGCCCGTGACGGCGATGAGCTTTGGCTTGTGGACAAGGTTCCGCATTTCGAAGTAGGTGACGAGGCGGTCGCGAAGAGCTTCATAGTAGGTGCGCAAGCCGTTTGGATTCCAGGCGGCCACCCCGTTTTGCGAAGCCGCCGCACCCTCCACTTGGGGTTCACCCGACAGGTTGTCGGCAGCCCCGCGCGCCGCGGGCCGGCGAGATTTTCCATTTTTATGGCTCTCGGGGATCGTCAGGAACAGAGGCAGGCGCAGACGCGTTTCGATTTCACCTGGGCGCCGGACCGTAGGGTCAAGAAAGAGTTCCAGGAGAAACGCCAACCCGATGCCGCACGCAATACCCCCGCCTGCGATCATTCCAAGAATTTTCGCCATCTGGCGGGATTCACGGAAGGGCGGACTCGGAGTTTGAGTGACACTGATGTTCGACATTTTGCCCGCGCCCAGGGCTTCATCAAAACGGGCCTGCTCGAGGCTGGTCGAGAAGTGCCGGTACTTTGTCTCTTCGAGGTCTTTCTTGCGCTCGAGTTCGGTAATCGCGGGCTCAATCGCGTTGATGGATTCAGCCTGGGCTGTCACATTTGAAAGCTGCGCGCTCAGCACCCTCAGCTTGGCTTGCAACGCCGTAATCCGCACCGCATCGTCGGCATCTCCCGGCACAGCGGCGCCCGGCTGCGACGCAACCGGCTGCATCGCGGCAAGCTTCGGGTAATCGGCTTCGAGTTTCTCCTTCGCCTTCTGCGCTGCAGCGATTTGCTCCCGCACAGAACGGACCAGTGCGCTTTCATCAGTGTACTGCCCAAGCAGTTCCTGCTCCTTCTTGCGGAATGCCTCAAGCTGCCCGGAAATGCTCTTGTACTCATCAATCTTTCCAGATGGGATGACAACGGCTGCGTCTTCCGCCGAAGCTTGCGTTTGCTTCACAGGCATCATTTTTTGCAACGCTTGCAGTGAGGCCTCACGCTCCGCCAGCTCCGCCTGGCTGTTGAATAACGCCTCGCGAATCTTCGAAATCTCCTCTGTGTAAGCCGTTTTCGTCTCTGTAATCGACATCAGGCCAGTGTTCGTCTTGGCTTTGCGCAAATCCTCCTCCGTCTGCGCAAGCTGAGAGCGCAACGCATCGGTTTGCTGCGTCAGAACATCATCAAAGGCCCCGATGCTGCGGTGAATCTCGACGTGCTTGCGCAGGTAGGCATCGATCAGTTGCGATAAAACCGGCTGCACAACGTCCTTGTCGGGATTCTGAAACACAATCCGCAGGATATCACTGCGCGGTGGCGCCTCGACGAGGAGGTTTTTCTGCAGCACCTGCGCCGCCGTGTACTTATTGGTCTCACCAGTGCCCTTCCCAAGAATCTTCTCGGGCCCCACCGCTTCAGCAACCTGCACCGCAAGGTCCAGGCTCTTAAGAATCTCCATCTCCGAGTTGATAATATTGGCGCCACCGGGGTCCGGGTTTTTGATCTGTGGATCCCCATCGAGCCCGCTCGGCACCCTCGAGTCCATCACATACCGGATGAAAAGCTTCGCCTCCGAACTGTATAAATGCGGCATAAGCAAATAGACCAATCCCGCGGCCACAATCCCCACGCTGGAAAAGGCAATGATTTTCCATTTGTGCCGGAACAGCGTGTAGTAAATATCCCCCAGGCTCATCCCCGGGGGTTGGCTTTGCTTCTCATGACTTTGCATAATGCGCTTCTTCCTTCTGCGCCTGAATACTCTCCGGCGCCCCGCCTAATCCGTCACCCCGTCCCTCCGTCATCTGCCATCTGCCATCTGCCATCGGCTATCAGCTATCAGCAATCAGCTACCCACGCTCCACATCAATCGCTTTAGTGACGGCGGGGCTGCCGCCTAAAGGCGGCGTTCCGCGCGTCCGGAAACGCCGGCTTCAGCCGGCTTCGGCTGGCAAGCCCTTCTTTAGCAGGCATTTACGCTCCAAGGCCTCACCCCACGTGCCGGTACAGCAACCCCCCAAATAGCCGCGACAGCCCCAAAGGCAATACCGAAAAAAACCGGTTGTACCACCCAAACGCCTCGTCGCGCCCAGTCACAAACCCCTGCAGCCGCAGATCGTACCTGAAGTACTCTATCGAGCCCTCACGGGCGCCCCAGCCCAGCTTGAATCGCCGTAGTCCCTCGTTAGCCACCGACGTTCGGCCCAGGTGAAGGCTCCGGAAACCTTTCCAGGCATAATACTTAATCCCCTCCCACATCACCAGGTCATTCCCGCGCATTTCCTGGTAGGCCGGCTCCGATGCTCCAAATTTATAGAGCGCCTCTTGCCCCTTATGAAGATACACGTTCGCTGCGACTATCTTCGCCCCCAGCCGGGCCAGCACCACGATGCCGCACCCCTTTGACAAAATGTGCTCGTGCAATTTCCGGAAAAACTGGAATGGCTGCGGTGGCAGGCCGTGCTTCCTGCGCGTTTTGCATTGGAGCGCATAAAACTGCTGAACTGCCTCCAATTCCTGCGAGATTTCAACCTCCAAACCACGGCCTTTCGCTTTGCGAATGGCCCGCCGAACCGATGGCCTCAAACTCGCAAATAGCTTCTCTTCACCCGGAGTCAAGTCCACCACGTGCCCGTAAAATCGCTGCGAAGCCTGCTCCTCAGGCAAAAATTCCCTTCCGCCACGCAATTCCAGGTATTTCCAGCGATGCTCGTTGCCGCGGGCCAGCGCCTTTTGCAGCAGCAATTGAAAAGAAGCGGAATTGACCGCCAGCGGCTGGCACTCGTCGGTAAATGGAAGAGAAACTCCCCGCCGGCCTGTGACCCAACTATCGACCTCCATCAGCGGGAGGAGCCCAGTGGTGCGCCCACCCTGCTCACAACAAATGTAATATGGCCGGTAACCATAAGACTCCTGCAAAACCAGCGCCCATCTGCTCCCATGAAAAAACCCACCACCCCCCACCACACCAATGGCCTCATCCCAACACGAACCTTCGAGGGGATTGAGCACAGCCACCTCCCCGTTTCCGGACGCTTCAGTCCCCCGCTTCTCCACCTCGCACACTATCAATCGATCATCCCTCACACGCTGTTGGCTGGCCATCGCCTGTTGGCTATATCCTATCGGCTATTTCGGCTGCTCTAAAATCAGCGCGCATTACCGTTTTTATCACCGGTTCCACCCGTTCCCTCCAATCGAAAATCCAAAATCAAAATTCTAAAATCCCCCGCCCCCCGCAATCGAAATTCAAAAATCTAAAATCAAAATTGTACAAAGCTCCGCACTTGCAGGATTTCCCGTTTTCCCGCCAAACCTGCTCTCCCCTGCCACTTATCTGCAGTGGCCCTCGCTTCTTGTGCCTTCCTCAGGCCGCTGCCGCCACGCTCAATGGCTCGACCGCCAGCGCCGGCATCAAATCCGCCATCCGCCTCTCCTCAACCGTCACCGACCTCCGATCCACTTCCGTCAAAGTCGTTCGCCCAAGAAAATCCAAAAGTATCTGCACCCGCTGCCGCGCCGGAAGCACCCGCACCACCACCCCTCGAGAACCCAACAACGCCCCCTCGGCCACAGTTACCTCAGTCCCAGGCGCCAGCCTCTCCTCCACTGCCATCGGCTCGTCCGATTCAAAACACTGCCGCAGTTCCTCAATGACATGCTCCGGCACCGAAGGAATCTTCAGTCCAAAATGCACCAGGCTGCTCACCCCGCTGACATACCGAATCTCATCCACCCGCTCCGCCAGACTGCACCGCACAAAAATATATCCCGGAAAAAGGGGCTCAACTACCCGCACCACCCCGCGCCGTGTCGCTCGCTCCATCCTGAGGCGCGGATGAAATACATCGAGCCCAAGCCGCGCCCGCACATTGCCTGCCGCGATATGCTCGTGCTTGGGTTGCGTCCTGGCGCAATACCACGCGGGCTCGCCGCGTTGCTCATCCATCTCGTGCCAATTCATTTGGATTCTCACGAGTATAGAGGCAATTAGCTTGCCAACAACGCCAAACTCTACGGATTTCATTGCCGGGAAAAGACCCGACCCCCCGGGGGGGGGTTGATTTTAGAATTTTGATTTTGGATTTTCGATTGGGGAAGGGGCTGTCAGGAAATAAGATTTACACTTTGGCGCGAGCGCCGTGGCGGCAGATGCAAGGCGCGACGAAGGAGCCGCCAGCGCTCTGTAACTGAGGAGCAACGAAGCACATGCCGTCACGCCGCCGCGTCAAAGTGTAAAGGTTAGTTTTTGACGGCCCCTAAGACAACGGCCTCGCCATTCCTGCGGATTCGTGAAATTCGTGTCTCCCTGCTTTCTGCTTTTTCTTTCAGCTTTCTGCTTTCGGTTTTCTGCTTTTGCCTTTTTAGATCCAAAATCAAAATTCTAAAATCGAACGCCCCCGGTAGGCACTTACCCCATACCCAATCATCCACCCTCACGAGTATAATCCCAACCATGGCGGCGATTTTGAACACCGTACATACGACAGCCACGCTGGGCCACGAGCTCCCCTCCCCTTTGCTCCGAGCCGAGCTCCTTTCCAGGGCAAAATTGACCCTCGCCGAAGCGCACGCGCTTTTGGGGGTTTTGGATCAAGCTGAGCGCACAAGTGGTCTTGCGGTTCCTTTGCCTCCTTTGGGCCGCTCGGCCCCGGCGGTCCGGCTTTCTAAGCCCAATCCAATCGGGGAGTTCGAGATTTAACGGGCTGCACCTCCGGAGCTCCCTGTTTCAGCTTTCCGCCTTTTCAATCTCCGATTTCTTTATTTCCGATTGCGGTTTCAGCTTTCAACAGCGCAGGACTCGCCGCCTTTTCCCCATGAATCGGAAGGGAGGGCGGGCCGTCCTCAGCCCGCCGGCCCGCGGCGCGGTGAGGACATCCTGTCAGGACCCCTTTCGGGCGATCCCTATGATCCGAACCGACGGACATCACCGGCGCCCTTCCCGGCAACACCGTGGATATCTACACTGATTCGAATGTTAACGGCGAACCGGCCGTGCTGGCCAATCAGCAGGCCATTCGGGGCGGGGTTCACGTTCCCAACACGGCGAATACCCTTTCTGCTTTCTGCTTTTTCTTTCAATCGAAAATCCCAAATCAAAATTCTAAAATCTGCGACTGGCACAATTAGTGCTCCTTCCATTTCTGCCGCCAGCGTGCGGCGCCAGGCGTGAGCCGTTTATCCCGCCCGGTGGGTCGTTTTGGCGGCTTAAACTTCGCCGCCACCCAGTAGAGCCGCGCTCATCCGAACTCTCGGAGTGGGCGAAGGCGCTGAACTATGATTTTGGAGCCCTATGCCAGCTCAACAGACCGAAACCCCTCACATCAACAGCCCCTGGCCCCTTCCCGTAACCCTCCAGCCCCTCCTGGACGATGGCCCGGACGCCCTCGATGTAACCGGTTTCCCGGATATAAAAGGCATTACCCTGAACAAAGTTGTCATCGCCACTGAAAACGCGTTCGACCAGAAAACTATCCTCGTGATTGAGAATAGCCCAACGCTTCAGCGTTGGGTTTGGCGCCCGACGCGTCTTAGTCCCGAAGGGACGGCTGAACCTGGCGCGATCTGGTTCAGCCGTCCCGTCGGGACTCGTCTCCCACCGGCCCCTTACCCAAGGCTGAAGCCTTGGCCTATTCTTAGTTGTCCCTGCCGGGACATCCAAAATGCCGGAAGCCAAAATGGGACAATGAATGACCTTGTCCCTCCTGGACAATCCTCATCCGCATTGGGCATCGAGGTGAAGGCTGATTATTCCCATAGATATCGTGGGTCATACCTAATACGGTGCCTTCTAAGCAGCGCGAGGAACTCGTCCTGGAACGTCACCTTTCGATGGTGCTCCTCCTGGGTGCGGATGTAGGCGATAATCTTATCCAGAAGCGACACGCTCGTGCCGAAGGCGCATACTTGACTTGCCAACCCAAAAACGGCGTCTCCGGGAAAGTATCATGCACCCACTTGGAAGAGCCGCCCTTGATTAGCTGCAGCGCCCTGGCGATTGAAAGGGTGGACGGGAGGGAAAGCAGGATGTGAACGTGGTCGGAGACACCGCCAATCTCGATGGCTGTCATTTTGTTTAGCCGCGCAATCCCGCCCATGTACGGCCACAGTTTTTCGCGCAGGTTGGGAGTAATCTGGGGTTGGCGTTCTTTCGTGCTGAAGACGCAGTGATAATACGAGCTTACGTAAGACATGCGTCCATTTAGGCTATTTCCGCATTTGGGGCAAGCGCAAATGTCACCTAATGTTGAATGAAGTGTTTTTTCGGTCCCGGAGGCGCCGCAACAACAGCCGTCAAGTCCAAACCCCACATTGGCTCTTTTGACGATTCCGCATTGGTCATCCCCGTCCCGGAGCGGACGGCATGAGAATAGCCCAGCGCTTTAGCGTTGGGAGAG
The DNA here is from genome assembly GCA_035946615.1 of Verrucomicrobiia bacterium. Classification (NCBI taxonomy): domain Bacteria; kingdom Pseudomonadati; phylum Verrucomicrobiota; class Verrucomicrobiia; species Verrucomicrobiia bacterium. The sequence goes on along the minus strand of DASYZB010000049.1, from coordinate 29,396 downwards.
ACGTTGAAGCGCGTCTGAGTCCCGAAGGGACGGCTGAAGCCGGCGGCCGCGGTTTGGTTCAGCGGTCCCTTCGGGACTCAGGAGCACAACACAGCCGTCCCCAACGCTAAAGGGTTGGGCTATTGTCGGATGTCCCTACGGGACAGGTCCTTCGCCGCCGTTCCGTCGTAATTTGAACTGAGGTGCTGTTGGTTTAGAAACCTGTTCCATTTCCAAGCGAGCCGCACCAGTTCCACCCGTCACGGTTTCACCTTCAACTTTTCAGCAGCGGCGAGTTTACGCTGGTTGCTATCGAACGTGAGAAATTCCCGCGCGCCCAGGGTGCAACGCCGTCGCCACATGAAGAATGTCCAAGCAGGTTTGCGCGGGATTCCGGCTGCGATACTCTCGCAAGAGAGCGGGTCCCATCTCGCCCGCTTTAGCGCCTCGCGCCGCACAACTCGCGCACAACTGCCGCGTTCTCGGCTACTTGATCCGTGAACTGTTGGTACATCCCCACAATGAGCCCGTCACTCGGTTTGATGCTGCTGAAGGCGGTTTCAAAACACCGGCGGCGCTCGGCGGCGCTGTCAATCCTGCGCCCTGCAGCCAGCACCTTGTAGGCGAGGCAGGGTTTGCGCGTGTGCTGAACGACGCGGAACATCCGGGGCGGATCGCTGGGCAGGTAAATCTCTCCCAATGGCAGCTCGGCGCCTAAAATCTTGCGGAATTCCTCCCGAGGGCGTGTCAGGTAATAAAGGCAGCACATGTAATAATCCACGTCCCACCCCTTCTCGTCGGCCAACTCCATGAGCGCCGGGTTATGAGCGGACAACCCGACCAGGCACCCGTGAGGGCCTCCCACGTCGCGAATCCTCTTGAGCAGATCGGTTAGCGCGGTGAGCTTGTTCTCACGATATAACCGCTCGCCTAAAGCCCCATGGGGGGCGATGCCGATGGGCTTGCGCTTTGCCGCATCATCGATCCTCTCCGGGTGCTGGTCCCAATTCGGTTCACCAAGGCAAAGCCACTGCATCACCCCTCCAGCCGCTCGGTAACGAGCCAGGTCCGCCAGGGTGCGTTCCGAGTAACTGAATTGCCAGGTGTTGAGTCCCTGCCCCTCGCAATGTTTCATGAGTTCAACCACTCGTTCCGGAGTGTGCCAGGCGCGTTGATGCTCGCTGAATAAATGATTGAAATGCGAATAACCGTAGATCGGATTGCCGCCGATAATCAGCCGTGTGACCTCATAAGGGCCGATTTTAATTGTGGGTAATCGCTCTGCCGCGGCGCTTCCTGGTTCTCCATCTGCCGTGCCGATTTGTCCCAGAAGACCCGCTCCGGCGGCCAACCCGGCCGTTTGCTCCAGGAACTGGCGGCGGGTTGTCCGAGGCCTGAACTGCGATGAATCAAAATGCTGGCCGGCATTCATGGAGTTTCTCTTTGGATACCTGATTCTCCCCAATTTGCAAGCCGTGCTTTATTTGCTTTTACACTCTACACCGAGGAGTCCCTAACATGAACTACATCTGCCAATGCTTCTCCTCTCCCCTTCCGGTATCTGTTTAGCATGCTCGCGCCGGCGCTTTGTAGCGCAGGTTCCAACCCTTGCCATTCCCCGCGTTTTCTTCGAGGAAGCTTGAGGTCTTCTAATCGCAGGCGGTTTTCGGTGTCTTGGACCCAGAGCTAGCCGCTGCTTCAAACCCCGTAGGGGTAACCTGTTTACTCACCAGTCCCTAGCATAGACTACACTCTTGGCACAAAAAAATGACTTCACAAGGTTCCTGTTTCGCCTGATGGCCTCCAAGTCGGATATTACTCGTTCTTTGAGAGATTCGTTCTGCTGCAAGGGCTTCTTGCTTACTCCGTTGGTCTTGGCATAGCCCCAGACAAACTCGTCAGGGTTCAGGTCTGGGGCGTAGGGCGGCAGAAAATGCAGTTCGAGCTTACTAGCGAATGACTTGACACAAGCTTGCACCAGCTTGGCCTTGTGCGAAGGGTGTCCATCGACTACCAGGAACACGCGCTCGCGTCGGCCCTTCATTAGGTCCTGTAGGAACTCGACAAACCGGGCAGCGTTGAGCTTGCCCGTATAAACGTTATACCAGAACTCGCCTTTGGCATTGACCGCGCTGATTGCGTTGATGCTCTGGCGTTGCCCGGACGTAGCAACCACCGGCGTGTGCCCCTTCAACCCGTAGGTCCGCCCCAAGACCGGGTCGGAGTGAAAGCCCGCCTCATCCAGGAAATAAATTTTGGCCCCGTGTTTCTTGGCCCGGCGGCGCAGCTTCGGATAGTCCTCGTCCAGCCATCGTTGAATGCTTTCGGGGTCCCGCTCATAGGCGCGCCGCAACGGCTTTTGCGGCGTGATTTCCAAACGAGCCAGCAAGCGCCCCACCGCAGTCCAACCCAAACGGATGCCGAATTTCCTCTCAATTAGGCTCTGGACGATCCGGCGGGTCCACAAGCCATAGTCAAAGCCATACTGCCGCGGGTCCCTGCCGACAATCCACCGCTTGACTTGCTGTTGCTGCTTGTCCGTTAGCTTCGGTTCTCGCCCTTGGGCAATCTTCTCAGCCAGCGCCGCCAAACCGTTGTCCTGGTATCTCCGCAGCCAAGGGTAAATGCTGCTGCGACACAGTCCCATCGAGCGCATTACTTCACCGGGCGCTTCGCCATCTTCAACCACGCGCCGCACAGCGGTGATTCGCAAGTGCTCCAGAGTCTTATGATCCAGCGTGCGTCCGTCAACTTTCATGATGCCGCCATCCTAGACCCCGTAGATAAGCTTGTCTAGGAAATTGTAGTCTATATTACGGACTGGTCAGTATAGTACCCGTCCCGTTACCAGCGCCGCCTATCGCCCGCGCCGGTTGCTATTCAACTTGGCCATCGCCCTCGTGCGCATGGGCCGTATGCGTCCGGCTTAAGGACCGGCCGCGCCCAATCAGTCGTCGGCGTGTCTTGCCTTCAGCATCGCCGAGAACCGGGCTGCTTTTGTTTTGCGCCGCTTTTTGGCGCTGGGTTTTTCAAAACGGCGATGCAACCGGAACTGCTGCAAAGTTTGCTCGCGGTCCAGCTTTTTCTTGAGCCGGCGAATGGCCTTCTCGACCGGCTCCCCTCTCCTCAATTGAACTTCAGTCATAATCAATACTCATTTCATGCGGCAGACGCGTCTGGCGTAATTTTTATCCTCAGGTTTTGGAGCGCGGGACATTCAGCGCCGTCAGAAGCAACCGCGAGATAAAGCGCCAGACCCCGTTCGGGTGCTTCCTGACCGCGCTGAAGCCTACCAGTTTGCGGCGTTGCTCATCCCAAAGACGAAAATTCAATGATTTAAAACTGGTCCACAGCGTCACCGGTTTAACGGTTTGAAACAAGGGTTCGGCCTTGTGGCATTTCTCGAGGCTGTAATTGGGGATGCGCGGGCTCAGATGATGAATGTGATGAAAACCGATGTTGCCCGAAAACCATTGCAACAGCTTTGGCAGTTTATAATAGGAACTGCCCTTCAAAGCCGCCATGCAGTAATCCCAATTCATCCGGCGCTCCCAGTAAACCCCTTCAAACTGATGTTGAACGTAAAACAGCCACACCCCGCCCGCCCCCGCCGCCATGACCAGGCCAAACTGGAGAAGCAGATAGGTTTTGAGGCCGAACACAAAGCTGAACACCGTCGCCACCGACGCCAGCGCCAGGTTCGTCCAATATACCGAATTGCGTTCCCGGCGCGGGGCCTTGCGCGAGGGAAAGCGTTGCTTCACTAAAAACAGGAACAACGGCGCGAGCACGAACAGGAGGAAGGGGTTCCGGGCGAGCCGGTAGGCAAAGCGCTTCCAACGCGAAGCCTCCAGATACTCCTGCACCGTCAGTGTCCAAACATCCCCGGTGCCGCGCCGGTCCAGGTCCCCGGCGGTGGCGTGGTGCAGGGCGTGCTCCCAGCGCCAGTGATAATATGGCGTGAAACTCAGCACGCCAGTGATGAAGCCCAGGATGTCGTTCGCACGGCGCGATTTGAAAAAGGAGCCGTGTCCGCAGTCGTGGAAGATAATAAAAACCCGGATCAAAAAACCGGACGCCAGGAGCGCAAGCCCGGCGGTCAGCCAATAAGAAAGGCGCAGGCTAAAGTACATCAAACACCAGAGCGCCGCATAGGGAACCAAGGTGTTGATGAGCTGCCACAGGCCGTGGCTGAGCCTTGGCCGTTCATATTGCATCACGATGGCCTTCCACCGCGAAGGGGCTGCTTCGGGAGGATTTGCGTTTGAGGCGGGACCCTGGGTCATAGCGGCATTCACAAATCATTCTCAAAAGGCGAGGCTCAGTTTATAGCGCAGCACGTGGCCGCAGTGGATATCGCCAATCGTGGTCTTGCTTTGCCAGCCCGGGCAGCGCGCTTCGCCGCTTGCTGTCTCCTGCCGGCCTGCTACCGCATCGAGCAATTCGGAGGTCAAGTCGAAATTGCCCCCCACACACTCAGGATTAGGGCAGTCGAATCGAAATAAGGACTTGGCATGCGGCAGATTGAAAGTGCATTTGATTTCACTGTGCTGCAGGCTGCCGCCCGGGGCGAAATAACCCAGTGTGACGCTCAATGATTTGAGCTCGGGAAACTTTTCCGCCAGGCTCGCTGAGGCCCTGATGCGCTCCTTTTCCTCTTGAAGGTATTCTGCCCGGGCGCCAATTCGCTGTTGATACATATTAAAGGGATACCGCGACGCAATGAACCGGCAAAGGCGTTCTCCTGGCAGGCAGGCGCGCACTCAGGCGCCTCGCCCGGCGGCCCAAGTCCAGGTTTAGCGGTTCACACCGCGCGTCGTTTCCAGGAAGATGGGCCAACAGAACTGTTTCCATGCTCCGCAATATGGGCTTTTAACCCCGCTAAGCCAATGCTTTATTTTCTTCCAATTGATCCCGACGCTGGGTTAGCAACCAAGAATGCGCGTTTATTCGCGGTTACGCCTTGCCCTTTGGCGGCCACATGCGAGATTGGAGCGTTATTGATTATCTTGAATTCTATACCTGCCTGATGAAACAATTCAGCCCAGTGGAGGCTCATTGAGCCGCCCGTTCTCTCCCCGCTCTTTTCATTCCCGCGAACCGCTGCACCGGCGCAACGGCAAAATCCGCGCTCGCGAGGTCCGAGTCATCGGCGACCAGAAACAACAACTGGGTGTGATGCCGCTCAATGCGGCTCTGCGCCTGGCTTACGATAAGGGACTGGACCTGGTCGAGGTGGCTGCCAGCGCCGTTCCCCCCGTGTGTCGCATCGTCAATTATGGGAAATTCCTCTACGAAGAGTCAAAAAAGGAGTCCCATTCCCGCCAGCCTGCAGGGCGCATGAAGGAAATCCAGATTTCTCCCGCAATTGACCCTCACGACCTGGCTACCAAACGAAATCACGCGATCAAGTTTCTGTCCGACGACATGAAAGTGCGCGTTAAACTGCGCTTCCGTGGACGTCAAAAGGCCCATAAAGAAATCGGCTTTGAAGTCGTCAACCAGTTCGTCAAAGACATCGCCGATTATGGCCACGCGGATTCCCCGCCCAAGATGCTGGGCGATCGCGACCTCAACGTCACCCTCAGCCCTGTCCCGCGCAGCAAGCGGCGCCCAGTTCCACTGGAACGCCACACCCCGGGCCCTTCGCCCTCCGGCGGCTCGAGCGACAAAACCGAAGACCACGGCGCAGCCGCCTCCGCGCCTGGACCCGCTCCCGAGTAATTCAATTCCGTGGAAGGGAGGGTCTCACCCCTCCTTGGTTTCTTCCTGCTTGGCCTCATCGGCGGCATCGAAGGCGTGCTGGAGGGCGACCAGGTCCTCGCCTGGCTTGAGCGCATCCAGAACCGCCTGCTCCGCCTTGAGCTGCTCGGTCGAATAGTTGGCGGCTTTGACGGACAGCCCGATGCGCCGGTCGCTTTTATCTATCTTGATTACGCGCGCCGTTACTTCCTGGCCCACCTTAAGCACATTCTTAATCTTTTCAACGCGGTCTTCGCTGATCTGCGAGATGTGCACCAGCCCGTCGATCTCATGCTGCAACCCAATGAACGCGCCGAAGCTGGCCAGCTTGGTCACCTTCCCCGTTACCAGGTCGCCCACCTTGTAAAGCTGGTCGATATTCTCCCAAGGGTCTTGCGTCACCTGCTTGAGCCCCACGGCAATCCGTTGGTTGGCCTTATCCACCTCCAACACCACCGCCTCAACTTCGTCGCCCTTCTTCAGCACCTCGGAGGGGTGGTTGATCTTGCGCGTCCAGGAGATGTCCGACACATGAATCATCCCATCCAGGCCCTCTTCCAATTCGATAAAGGCGCCGTAGCTGGTCAGGTTGCGAATCTTGCCTTTGACCCGGGTGCCGGGCGGGTATTTCTCGTGGGCTTTGTCCCACGGATTGGCTTCGAGTTGGCGCAACCCGAGCGAAATCTTTTGCTCTTCGCGGTTGATGCCCAGCACCACCGCCTCGAGTTCCTGGTCCTGTTTGAGCATATCCGATGGTTTGGCCACTCGCTTGGTCCAGGACAGCTCCGTCACATGCACCAACCCCTCGACCCCAGGCTCCAGTTCAACAAACGCCCCGTAAGGCACCAGATTGACCACCTTCCCTTTGACTCGCGCCCCGACGGGATACTTCTGCTCGATTGAATCCCAGGGATTGGCCAGCTTCTGTTTCAACCCCAGGCTGACCCGCTCCTTTTCCCGATTGATGTCCAGGACCACGACATCAATGTCCTGGCCTACCTTGAGCAGTTCGGAAGGATGCCCGATGCGCCCCCAGCTCATGTCGGTGATGTGCAGCAGCCCATCGATGCCGTTCAAATCAATAAACGCCCCGAAATCCGTAATGTTCTTCACCGTTCCCTTGCGAATATCGCCCGGGGTCATCTCGGTCAGGAGCTTTTGGCGCCGTTCGAGCCGTTCCTGCTCGATGAGTTCGCGCCGCGACAGGACAATGTTCTGCCGTTCCTGGTTGATCTTGACGACTTTGAAATCGTAAGTATTGCCCACATACTGCGCCAGGTTTTTGGGCGTCATGATATCGATTTGCGATGCCGGCAGAAATGCCTCAACCCCGATGTTGACCAGCAACCCTCCCTTCACAATCGCTTTGACCTTGCCCGCAATCGTTCCCCCCTCATTGCAGATGGTCAGAATCCGTTCCCAATTCTTTTTGAACTCCGCCTTTTCCTTCGAGAGCACTACCATGCCCTCTTTGTCTTCGAGTTTCTCGATTAATACATCCACCTCATCGCCTACCTTGACCGATTTGATGTCATCAAACTCGTTGGCGGAAATGACCCCCTCGCTTTTGTAACCGATATCCACCAGCACCTCTTTGGGGCGGACCTCGATGATATGACCTTTGACGATATTACCAGCCGCAAAGGGCAAACTGCCCGTTTGCCTCATGGCCTCTTCCATCGTGAGCATAATTAATTTGTAAACCGACCGGACTTCCTTCCGAAGAACCTTTGGGGAGACTTGGTCAGCGCAGCGCTTTCCGCTCTCCATTGCCTAACGGACCAAACGTTGCTCGGGCAACAGAGGTTGAAGGTTAGGTTCTTTTGTTAACTGTTCTTTCTCAGCCTTTTTGAACTGCCGCACACACGGCGTCCAGGCAGCGTAAAGATAAGCTAATCCCAACCCCGCGCAAGCACAATTTGTGTGCCTGTGTGCCTGTGGTAATGCCTCAGTGACTACGGGGCTGCCGGCTGAAGCCGGCGTTCCGGACGCGCGGAACGCCGCCTTTAGGCGGCAGCGCCCGCCGTCACTAACCGATTACTGCCTGTGTGCCCGGGAGTGCGTGTTTTGAAAATGGACCCGGATGCCCTCATCCTCGTTCTCATCAGATAGTAGCAGCCGTCGGCTGCTACGGACAGGTCGAGGAGATGGACTGAGAGTTCTTCAAATCTCGCAGCTTTCGATCTCCTCGTTGGAAATCCGTCCGATTAAATGCATCACCTGTTCGGCAGCGTCGGGAGAGAAGCCGGCCATGTCCAGGACCGACGGGGCAGCCAGGCCCAGGCGCTGGATGAGTTCGTCCTGGGCCAATCCGATATCGGCGCCGCGTTTGAAATAGCGGCAACAGGCCCGGCGGATTTCTTCGAGGCTGCCGGCGCAAGCCTTGAAATCGGCGGCGGCCTGCTCGGCCAGCGGGCCGAAGCGTTCGTCGGCGCACTCCCCGGTGGCCCTCAGGTCCACCGGGCCGAATGTCATAAACATCCAACCGTTGCCCCCTTCGCGCCGATAGGCCCCCTGCGCCCCGCATAACCAGCACGCCAGCGCGGCCATATACCACCCATCGGTTTCCTGGGCGTCCCATTCGGCAACCACCAGGCGCTCGAACCCATATTGCTCGCCGTATTGCCGGACGCGCAACGCATCCTCTTTTAGATGCTCGGGCAGCGACGCATCCGCCCAGGCCCACTTCCAGATGCCCGTTTGCGAGTCGAAAAATCCTATAACCTGCGCCGGCGCCCACGCTGTCACTTCCGGAAAGCTCCACACCAATTCCCCGGACCCAAGGTCCAGATGCCATTGTTTCTCCTGGCCCAATCGCCAGGTTTTCTGGTGGGCCCGGGTTTTGTCGAGCAACTCATCCATGTTTGCCCGGAGCAGTTCGTCAAAATCGGGTGCCGCCACCGGCGCCGGTTCGTTGTCTCGTTGCAACTGTTCTATGAGGCGCAAGCCAGGTGCTTGCATCACGGCTGCATTGGAGGCGGCGCCATGAGGGGCGCCATTGCTGCGGTATAGTTGTTCCTTGATTTGCATGTCGGTTGATGTTGGTTAAAGTAACGGGCTGTCCGGGGCCCAGGGAGCGACTTCAATTCGTACCGGAACAGGACATGGCTGAGACTGTTCGAGGGGGCCGGACCTCTTCACTCCCAGGAATCCTGGCGGATTTTGTGCGCTGCGCATTCGTCGAGCCTAAGGAGCAGAGCATGTGCCGCTTGCGACGCAACGCGCCCCAGGATTTTCCTGGCATGGCGAACTCGGGCGGTTTTTGGGCAAAAAATGGGGAGTCGCGGGGGCTCGTCCCTCCGGAAGGTTCAATTCAGCGGAACATTCCCGTTCACCAGGTCATCAAAGGAAAGCGCTTTGAGTTGCGGATGAGTGGCGACGAAGTTGCCGGTCTCATGCAAGAAACCAATAAAGTCCTCGTCCGGCTTGCCGTTGCGGAAGTACTCCCACCAATGGGTGACGAGCACGGTGAGTTGTTGATTCTCCAGAAAATGAATGATACCCCCCAGCATCGTGCTAAAGCTGCGCTGGCAGGAGAGCAAACAGCCTGGATGCGTCAGCAGCAGGGTGTTTCCAACACGCCAATGAGGCGAATGCGAAAGTTTCTTAACCGCATATTGTGGCCACCAGGAGTAGGGCAAGCGGCTAAGTTCAAACCAGCCGGTTGACAGCACGCGGAAGCGCCGGGCCACTTGCTGCAACGCTGGCCGGGAAAGCCGGTCATAAGGCGCCACAAAGGTTTGCGGGCGCGCAAAGCCCGCCTCGATGAGCCGTTCGGTCCCGCGCTTCAATCGTTGGGAAATTCCGGACAAGTCCAGCCTATCAAATTCAAGGTACTCGTGATGACAGCCGTGTTGGGCAATATGGTATCCGGAGTTTGCGCGCAAATAGGAAACGAGCCTTTGATTCGAGGCGAGCGGCACTCGCCGGTCCGTCGAGGAATCGCTTTGACCGGCCCCCTGCGCTGGAGCGGGGCTTTCCTGTCTATCGGCGGCGCCAGCGGTGGCCTGCGAGCCTTGGGATTGGCTGGAGGCGGTCTGGTTTTTGCCACCCTGAGCAGCCGATGGGGCGGCCCTGGGCAAGAAGCCTTCGGGGCTGCCATCGGCCATCGCGGCATCCATGCTGACTTCGGGGATGGTGGCAAGGTTGACTGGCAGGCCCGAATCCAGGAATGGCCGGTAGAGGCGTTCCAAACAATCCACGGGCGTCAGGGCGTTGGTATCATCATCGCGGAAGATTACGTAGCGCATTGCTTTTCCTCCAAGAGAAGCTCGTAGAGCACTTTCATTTTTCCGGCCAGGGCGGTGGTGCTGTGTTTTGCAGCCAGCACCGCCCCTCGTTTGGCTGTTTGGCGCGCCATTTCCGGGTTCTTGAGCGCGGAATCGAGGGCTTCATGAAAGCCCTGCGGATTGTCCAGATCGAAGAGCCAGCCGTTCTCGCCCTGCTTGACCAGGGAGGCAGGGCCCGAGGCCCTTGCGGCCAGAACGGGTGTGCCGGCAGCCCAGGCCTCCAGGATGACCAACCCGAATGTCTCCGAAAGAGAAGGCAACAAGAGCAGGTCCGCAACCTGGAGCAAGCCGACCAACCGCGGGTCGTCGGGCGGAAACCCGCCGGTCAAGAGCACGCGCTGCTCGAATCCGAGCTTGCGGATCGTGGTATGGACAAGGTTCCCATAAGGCTCGTCCGTGCAAGGGCCGGCCAGAACAAGCAGCGCGCGCGGATGCCTTTTGCAGAAAGCCCCTGCTTGTTCGAGAAGCCATACCTGGTTTTTGATCGGGTCGATACGCCCTAAACAAAGCAATACCTGACGGCCCTGAACCTCGGGGAAAGCGTCTCGAGCGGCCCGCCGCTGGTCGCGCTGATAAATCTCAAAGGGAATTCCGTGAGGCTGCACCACGATATGTTTCGAGGGGAATTGGGCCTGGAGCAGCGCCGCCTCTCGTTGGTTGCAGGTCAGAATGGCGCCCGCATCCCGGAACAGCCGGTGTGATTGAAACAAAAATCCAAAGAGTTTCCCCCATTCCCAGCCTTGCTCGATGGGCGCGTTGAAACTGCGTTTGATCTTTTCCGGCAAATCCAGCACGCCGCCATGCACGGTGACGACGAAAGGCAGGCGCCGTTGTTTGGCGATCGTCAGCCCGATGCCGCCTATCCGGCCCAGGGTATGCGTATGGACGATAGAAAGCTCTTCCTGTCGCCATAAAGACGAGATGAGTTCAAAGGACATTAAATTGCCGCCTACGGCCACAAGCTGGCGTTTGCGCTCCGGCGAAAGTCCAAGAACGGGAACAAATGCCTTGAACCGCTGCACGGAGACTCCGGAATGCGCCAAGGGGTCGCCGTTGGACTCGCGTTGGAGACGCGGACAAAACACAACCGGCGCCACACCCTGATCCCGCAGGCCATCCAGCAATCGCTGAATGGCCATTTCCGTCCCGCTCCATTCCGCCGGGTCGAGCTTCCTCAATAAATGGGCGACGCGCATGGATTTGGTGTGGGGAGGGGCTGGAAGGCCGGCGGCGAGACCACCGCCGGATAGGCATCAGGTTGGGGTGGAACAGGCTGTTTTGCGGCCTGGCGCTTGATAAAGTAGAGGCTCATCAACACCCCGAGCATGACATGGAAGGTGTAATAGAGCGGGAGGTGTCTGAAAACCCATTCGGTGAGGCATTGGAGGAACATGCCGCAGCAGCCGAAGAAAATGCCCACGCCGATGCGGCGCATCGGGTCGGGGTCGCGATGGAGGAGGAAGCTCCCCCCCATTTGGAACCAGCGCAACCAGGCCAGCGTAAAGAGCAGAAAACCGGGAATGCCCAACTCGCCCACGGTCAGCGCGCCGAGGTTATGGGCTGGGGCGGCCTGGGCTTCATCTACGTTGCTGTCCGGGGGCACCTGATCGCTGGGCTCGCGGTCCACCCCTTTGTAATGCACGAACCGGTAACCCAGCTTGGGCCCGTACTTATTGCTGACCCAGTAGGACCAATTATTCAAGCCGACCCCAAAAAATTGCTCGCGCGCTATCGCCTTGGCCACACGGATGTAGTAACCCCGGCCCATGTTCTCCTTATTGCCGTACTCCTGCTTGAGGGTGGATTCGCCAAAACGTTCCTTGAGCGTTTTCCAGGATTTGGCGGCGATGCCTGTTACTCCCAAAACCACAACCAGGGAGATGGCAATCGAGCGGGGGGTGATTTTAAAAGAGACCGTCGTGATCGTCGCGCCAAACAAAACCAGGGCCATAATCGTGACACCCGCGCGCGAAATCGTCATGACCTCGGCGACAAGCGCCAGAGGAATCGCCAGCGCGCATAACAGCTTCAGCATCTTAGGCAGACGCGAGGTCAGCGCCGCGACCATGACCGGGGTGGTGCTGCACAAAAGGACAGAGAGACTGTTGGATTCATCGACCGTGCCGGGCACCCTATGAATGCCGCCGAGATAGCGTTGCTTGAGAGCCAGCAGGCCCTCATAACAGATCAGGATCGACAGGGCGAAAACGAACATGCGCAGCTCGCGCTCGTTTCTTAAATAAAATGCGACCGCCAGCACCAGCAGCAACCCGCGAAACATCCTGAACAACTCGAAAAGGCCAAAAAGCATTGGAGAGGACATCGCGACGTTGGCAGCCGCGTACACAAAAAGCAGCAGCATCAGCCCAAAACTCGGCGGCCAATAGGCCCGCGATTCCCCGCGCCGCGGGACCAGAAAGGAACTGACCAGCAGGCTGATGGCCAGCACATCCAACACCGACACCTCGAATCCGCGCGAGGTGCCCCGATACCATTCCCGGCTGACGAAGTTGACGTCCAACCGCTCGATGAGAGGAGAGAGCGCCAGCAATAGAATGAAAAAGAGGTCCCGAATGCGCTTGGAAACCGTCGCTGCCAGGATGCCGCCCAGAATCGAGGCGGGCACGACGGTCAGCCCGAATAGAGACTTCACGTCCATAAACACGCTTCTCCCTCTCCCCTTCCGAAGGGGAGAGGAGTCCCTCTCTGTAGTCTATGCCACGGCCCCATCGGCAGATTAAAGATGTAGTTCATGTTAGGGGTCCTCCACGGCAATCTTCGCCAGACTCGTTAATAGAAGAAGACATCGGTGCTGGTGACACCGGGACGGCAGGGGCCGACGCTCTCAAAAACCTGGCAACTGCGCGCCTGGTTTTTCTCCCGCAGGCCAGGGTAGCGCCAGGAATCGTCCACCACAATGATTCCCCCGTGTTTCACCCTGCCTTCGGCCTTTTCAAAGCAGATGGGCCTGACTTGGGTCCACTCCTCGCTGCCGTCAATGACAACCACATCAAACCGCTCTTCCGGGATGGCGTGCAAATAGCTCGAATGCTCGAAGCCGCCGGGGTTTTTGAAATCGAACGGATACAGGTTAAGCTGCGCGTTGTGAATGGATTTTTCCCTCAACCGCCGGGATACCAACTCGAACCACTTCGGATTATCCTCAATCGAGAACACGCTCTTGACCCGGCGCGCGAAAAACATCGTCGAACCGCCGGAGCCGTATTCGCAAACTGACATGTGCGGTTCGAGGAATGTTTCGAGGAAATCGATAGCGGCATAGGAGAACCAGGGAATCTCGAGGTCCAGCGGCGTCTTTTCTTTGGATAGATTGTGCGAGAGGCACCGCGAGATATACTGCGGGTGCAGCAGCAAGTTGGTAAATACCCGTCCAATTTTTTGAGGAACAGTTCCGTGCATAATTAATTCACTTTCTCGCCGGCGTTGATTTCAGCGGTCTAACTTCGCGGAGGCCACCGCCCCTATTGAGGAGTCCCTAACATGAACTACATCTTTAATCTGCCGATGCTTCTCCCTCTCCACTTCCGAAGGGAAGAGGGATCCCTCTGTGTGTAGTCCATCCCACGGTCCTGCCAGCAACCCCATCGCGGTCGGAACCTCTTGGCCATTGCCCTGCGCGAATCCCCGCCGGGGCGCTTTGGGCCAGTAATCGGTGCCACCCGCCTTCAAGGAGCGATAGGCCAGGAAACTAGCCAGCAGCGTGGCGCCCGAGCCCAGCGCGGCGGCCGGCAAACAAAACATCCGCGAAATCAGTCCGAGCTTTTTCAACTTGCGGAACCGCTGGCCGAACAAACCCGGATAAAGGCGCCAACAGTATTTCTGCCGAGCCAGGTGCCCGGCAATCAGGCGCTTTAGCCAGGCCGGGTCCGTTGTTTCCTTGTTGCGGATCACCTCGCCCATTTGCCGGCGCTGGGCGGGCGTTAGGGCCGGCAAGCACTGGTCCACCAGGATGTGAACGATTGTTTGCCCAATCACCTGCCTCTTCTGGTTCTTCAAGATAGCGGCCGGAGAGGTGTAGGCCTCGAACGTGTGCTCGGCTTCGGGCGCCAGGCAAATCCGCTCCGGTCGAATCTCATCCTCGAGGAAATCCGTGCACACCAGCGCCTTGATAAAACCGTCGTCGCACGCGGCGAGGTCCTTGGGCAAGTAGATGTTTCGGGCCGTTTCGGAGCGAATACAGTAAAGCTGGGCGCATAACTGGGCGTCAGCCGAGAGGGTCATCCGGGAGGCAGCCAGCGAGAGGCGCTCGAAGAGCGTTTTGCGCGGCTTAAACGAGATGTCTTTGCAAGGGCGGTCCACGGCAATGCTTGCCTCAGCATGTTGTTCCAGGGCGCGCGCCATGTTCCAGAGCGTCTCCGGGCGCTGAAGAAGGATGTCGGCATCCATCAGGAAAAGGAAACGAGCGTCCCTGGATGAGAGCTGATGGACGAATTGATTCCAGGCATTAATCTTTCCCCGTTGCGCAATCGTTTCCACTCGGGCGCTAAAAGCCCCCGCTTCCGGGTGGGTGGCCGATTGTTTCGCAAAGACGCTGGCCGCAACCGCCGCGGTCCGATCGGTGCACCCGTTGGCCAGGCAAAGCACCTCACATCGCAGACCGCGTTCGCGGGCGTTGCGAAAAAGCGTCTGGCGGAAAAGCGATTCGAGCAAATCCGCTACGGCCCGTTCCTCGTTCCAGGCAAAAATGCCCAGCGATACCCAGGCTGAATCGGCATGGTCTGTTCGTGTCATTTGCAAAAATCCGCCAACCGCTTTGAATCGTAGGACCCGCGGGGGCCTTAAATGAAGTAGGCGAAGACCTTAAAAAGATGGGTTAAACACCCCTCTAAGCATTTTTTATGAATCGGCTATGCTCAATGCCGAAACATCGATTCCGATGAAGACCTTTTGGGTAGCCGGCTTTGTATTCGCTGCCGGGTTGGCTCTGGTCCGAGCCGATGAGCGGCCGGGTAAAGGTGTCGCTTCCTGGTATGGCGAGGAGCATCGGGGCAAACTGATGGCGAACGGCAAGAGGTTTAATCCCGATAAGCTCACCGCCGCCTCGTGGTTTTACCCGCTGGGGACCAAGGTGGAAGTGACCGCTCGCTCGCCGGACCGCGCGCTCAAAACAGTCATGGTGACCATCACGGACCGCGGCCCGGCCTACGAGCTGGTGCGCCAAGGCCGGATTATCGACCTGAGCCACGCGGCCTTTAAAAAGGTCGCCCCAACTCGAAATGGGTTGGTACCGGTCAAAATTCGTCCGGTTCGGTGATACGAACCGCGAATGGAGGCCAATTCGCGTTCATTGGCGTGCATTCGCGGTTACCTCAGGGCCAATGACAAGGTCAGTTCCAAACCTTTGTAGGAGACGATGTAAGGAGTCTCTGATCAAGATTGTCGGCTGGCCGCCTTTGGCTCACCCGGAAGTTGCCGATCAGAGACTCCTTACGTCGTCTCCTACACTCAGGAATGGCGGCTCGTTGCTTCGACTCTGTCATGCGCCCCGCGGTAACCTGGCCAACCTGGCCACTCACCTTTCGTAATCGGTTAGTGACGGCGGGCGCTGCCGCCTAAAGGCGGCGTTCCGCGCGTCCGGAACGCCGGCTTCAGCCGGCAGCCCCGTAGTCACTGAGGCGTTACCACCTTTCCGAGCTTGACCCCAAGGCCAGGCCCGCCAATGCTATAGCCCTTGGCTGGGTCCATTGAACTCGAGGCGAAACTGCGTGAGAGGAGGGCGCCGGGCTGGGAAAACATCCATGAAGCAATTAAATCGATTCATTTGCCTGCCGGTAACCGCACCCACAGGGACGCTTCTTTCAGGCCTTCTCTTCGGCGTCCAACCTGTTTCGGCCCAGACCGCCGATACAGCGGCGCCAAAAGTCCCCCGCTTTTCCGTGGAGTACATGGATGCCGCCGTGGCCCCGGGCGCCGATTTCTATCGGTACGCTGACGGCGACTGGATCAAAAACAATCCGGTCCCGGCGGATAAATCGCGTTGGGGCTCCTTTGCGGAACTGCAGGAGCGCAATTGGTTCCTTATCCATCAGATTCTGGATTCCACCTGCGCAGGGGCTAACGATGCGAATTCACCGGCGCAAAAGGTGGCGGATTTTTTCCGCTCGGCGATGGATACCAACCGCCTGGAGCAACTCGGCTTTAGTCCGCTGCAACCGGACCTCCTACGCATCGAGGAGATGGCCGGCATTCCGGACCTGCTTCGTTTGCTGGCCAATTTCCAGGGGCGGGGCATTAGCGCCGGGTTCGGGCGGTCGGCCTCGCCGGACGCCAAGAACAGCGCGGTATATGCCTTTTACCTCGGCCAGGGCGGCCTTGGCCTGCCGGACCGCGATTATTACCTCACCGAAAGATTTGCCAAAGCACGGGAGGCCTATCGGGTTCACATTGGCAAAATGCTGCAGCTCCTGGGCGAAAAACCCGAGGCGGCGCAGACCCACGCGGCCACCGTGCTGGATTTGGAAACCCGGCTGGCCACTGCCAGCAAAGCGCGCGCCGACCTGCGCGACCCCATCTCCAATTATCATAAATTCGCCGTCGCCGACATCCAGCGCGATTACCCGGACGCCCCCATTGCCACCTACCTCGCTGCCGCCGGTCTGCCCAATTTGAAGGAAGTCATTATCAGGCAGCCGGAATTTTTCCAGGCCTTCTACAAGCTGGTCAAGGAACGCCCGCTTGATGACTGGAAGGTTTATTTGCGCTGGCACCTCTTGCGCTCGATGGCGCCTTATTTGCACGCCGCAGCGGAGGAGGAGTCGTTCGCTTTTTACGGCAAGGTGCTGCGGGAGCAGCAGGAGCAGGAACCCCGCTGGCAACGCGCCGCTCACGTCATTGACAGTGAAATCGGCGAGGCCCTCGGCCAGCTTTTCGTTGAGAAATACTTCCCGCCCGCAGCGCGCGCCCGCATGATCGAACTGGTCGATAATCTCAAGGGAGTCTTCCGGGACCGATTGCAAAAAGCCGACTGGATGACCGAGGCCACCCGCGCCAAGGCCCTTGCTAAATTCGATCGGTTCACCAGCAAGATTGGACATCCGGACAGGTTCCGCGATTATTCCTCCGTGGCGGTTCGTCCCGAGGATTTCCTGGGCAACGTCCAGAGGGCTGACCAATTCGAGACCGACCGCGAGTTCCGCCGCGTCGGCGGACCGGTGGACCGGACCGAGTGGCACATGACCCCAGAGACCGTGAATGCCTACTTCAGCCCGCCTTTGAACGAAATCGTCTTTCCAGCCGGAATCCTTCAACCCCCGTTTTTCGATGTGCAAATGGATGACGCAGTCAATTACGGCGGCATTGGGGCCGTCATCGGCCACGAGATGACCCATGGTTACGATGACCAGGGGCGCAAATACGACGCGGATGGCAATCTAAAGGATTGGTGGACCGAAGCCGACGCCAAGGCCTTCGAAGCCCGCGCGCAAAAGGTAGTCGAGCAATTCAACGCTTACGAGCCCCTCCCCGGACTGCACGTGAATGGGAAGTTGACGCTCGGCGAAAACATTGCCGACCTGGGCGGCGCCAGCATTGCATTCGAGGCTCTCGAACGCGTTCTCGCCAAAAACCCTGCCAAACGCAAAACAATCGATGGCCTTACGCCCGAGCAGCGGTTCTTTGTTTCGTGGGCACAGATTTGGCGCACCAATTGCCGGGATGCCGAACAGCGCCGCCTGATCACCATCGATCCGCATAGCCCGGGCCAATTCCGCGCCATTGGACCGCTGGTCAATCTGGATGCCTTCTATCGCGCCTTCGGCGTCCAGCCCGGCTCTCCCATGTGGCGCGCCCCCAGTCTGCGCGCCAAAATCTGGTAGGACATCCTGGTCCGTAGCAGCCGACGCCACGTCGGCTGTACGATATCCGAGAGCTCTTGAGCCGAGTGGTAGCTTTTGAGGTTCAGCGAGGTTGGGCCTTGACAAAGTTTCCGACAAAGTCTCCGACGAAGGGAGATGAGATGGTTATGAAAATGCCCAAACTTCTTCCCGATTTCTGCTTTCAGCTTTCAGCTTTCTGCTTTAACCCTGTCAAAACCCTATATCCCGCTGTACCGAAATGGAGCATAGCTAGAGGGCCTGGCAGGCCGTTTTGTCGTCTTGTTGGCATAATGCAGGCCGCTCACGAGGGACAAAAGCAGCGCAGAGCTTGAGAATTGAGGGTTTGGGTCGATTTCAGCCGGGTGGAGAGCGAGTTAAGCGGAAGAAGGGCATAACAGTTGCATCAGGCGGAGGTGTTTATGAGCCGTTACTACGTTTCTTGCGAGCTGGGCGAACAAAGCGGTCGGATTCTCCTGGGCACCCTCCACAAGGAGGAACTGACCATCAGCGAGGTCCGCAAGTTTCCTAATGAGCCTTTACAGGATAAGGATTCCCTTCAGTGGAACGTTCCCCAACTCTATCACGAAATCATCGAAGGGCTGCGCGCGACAGGCCTGTACGACGAGCCCGTCGATGGAGTCAGTTGCACATCCTGGGGCGGCGATTATCTGCTCTTTGACCCGGAGGGTTCATTAATCACACCGGTTTATCATCCAAGCGACTCGCGTCAGCGCGCCGCGGCGGGCAAAGCGCTGGCCAAAATGCCCTGGGAAACTTTATATGCGGAGACCGGCATCCAACGCCGGCCATGCAACACCTTGCTGCAGTTGGCGGCTGAAAGCTCCAAGCGCCTCAAGCATGCGGCCCATCTCTTGCCGATTGCCGACGGCTTGAACTTCATGTTGTCGGGGGCGCACGTGGTGGAACATTCGTTGGCCAGCACGACCCAGCTTTAC
This sequence comes from Verrucomicrobiia bacterium, assembly GCA_035946615.1. Classification (NCBI taxonomy): domain Bacteria; kingdom Pseudomonadati; phylum Verrucomicrobiota; class Verrucomicrobiia; species Verrucomicrobiia bacterium. The sequence continues at coordinate 10,595 of DASYZB010000049.1, read as the reverse complement.
AACCCAACCACTGCCGGCTGGTCGGACATGCTGGCTGAGGCGGTGGGCTTGCCGCGAAAGCTGCTGCCGCCCCTGGTGGAACCGGGTACTGAACTTGGGCGACTGCGGCTTGATATTGCCAAAGAGACGCGCCTGCTCGAAGCCCGGGTGGTGGCCTCCTGTTCGCACGAGATTACCTCCGCATTGGCCGGGTTGCCGATAGCCGGCCAAGAGAGGTGGGGATTCATCTGGCCTGGCTCCTGGACGGTGATGGGAACTCAATTGACCCAGCCGATGATCAATGACGCCAGCCGCGAAATGGGCTTTACCAATGAGCCGGGGCCCGCAGGGACTTTCTCTTTCCACAAACGCGCCGTCGGGCTGTGGCTCCTCGAAGAGTGCCAGCGCTTTTGGGAAGCTCGCGATCTGGCGCTGGACTGGGATTTACTGGGACATTTGGCAAGCTCCGCCCCGCCGTTTGAATCATTGATCGATCCGATGGACCCGAGGTTCGCCGAGCCAGGGGATATGCCGCTAAAGATACAGGCCTTCTGCAAGGAAACCAATCAAACGGTGCCCCGAAAGCCCGGCCCAATCTTCCGTTGCATCCTGGAGAGCCTGGCGCTGCTATACCGCAAAATGTTTCAGGAAATCGAGTACCTCACCGGGGCTGAAATCACCCGGCTCTACATCATGGGCGGCCAGACCAATAGTCTGCTCCATCACTTTATCGCCAATTCCCTCCAGGTCCCGGTTGCCATTGCCGCACCGGATTCCGTCGCGATGGGCAACGTTATATTCCAGGCGCTGGCCTTGAAACACCTGCCCTCGCTCGAGCGAGGCCGCGAGATCATCCGGCGTTCCTTCAAGCTGGAAACCATCGCGCCGCACGCCAGTGTCTGGGACATCGCCTTCGACCGGTTCATTGGTTTGGACCCAACTGCCGCGGCCGCCGAGACCCCGGCATAAGGCCTGGTTGGTAAATGGGTTTCCGTTTCAGACTCCTTGTTGCTATACCTGCCGGGCGCGGCGGGCGGTTGCCGGCTTTCCGCGCCAAGAGCCTCGAATCAAATGAAGATACTGGTCATTTCGCTGGCCGGCATCGGCGACACGATACTGGCCACACCGCTGATGCATGAACTGCGCGCCCATTATCCCGAGGCGCGAATTGACGCGCTGGTGCTGTGGGCCGGCTCGAAGGATGTCCTGCAGGGCAATCCGCACCTGACATCCATCTGTCAGCACAATCTGCTCGAAGAAAGCAAACTGGCGGCCTGGCGGTTCCTGCGCCCGCTGCGCGGGTCTCAATACGACCTCTCCATAAACACCCATCCGCAGAGCCGCATTCACTACCGTGTCATCGCCCGCGTCGTCGGCGCGCCGCACAGGCTCAGCCATCTCTATGATAATTCCCGCCTGCTGGATCGCCTCCTGATAAACCGGTTCCTGCCCCACGCCTACTCAAAACATTCAGTCGAGAACAACCTCGACCTGCTCTCGTTGTTAGGCAAAAAGCCGATGCTGCCCCAACACGAGCTTGAGATTTTTTTATCCCCCGCCGAACACGACTGGGCCGAACAATTCCTTGCCCAGCACCAACTGGAAGGCAAGCCCCGGCTGGGGGTCCACACCGGGTCGGGCGGGACCAAGAACCTGGCGCTCAAGCGTTGGCCGCTAGACCATTATATCGAACTGCTCAAACTATTGCATCGAACCCGGCCTGATGTGGCTGTGCTGCTCTTCGGCGGTCCGCAAGAAGAAGCCGACCAGCGACAAATCCAGGCGGCCCTCGGGCCCTCGGCAGCGGTTCGAGTGCGCAGCCAAACGCTGCGCCAGGCAGCGGCCCTGGTGAAGCGGTGCACCGCTTTCCTGAGCGTCGATACGGCCCTGATGCACCTCGCCGCCGCCGTCAAAGCGCCCAATCAACTGGTCATTGAAGCCCCAACGCTAAATAAAACCAACCTGCCCTACGGAAATCCGTTCACCCTGGTGCCCAACCCGGCGATTGCGGGCAGAAACCTCCAGTACTATCGCTACGACGGCAGAGGCATCCAAGGCAGGCGTGAGGAATTGATTCGCTGCATGGCTTCCGTGCGCGTTGAGGCGGTCTATGAGGCCGTGGCCCGGGTTCTGGGGTAATCATCCGTGGGCCGTGGCACTGAGATTCGGTTTATGAAAGGGGCGTTTTGCCTCCGATTGGTTCCGATTACCTCCGATTACCTCCGAGTGGTTCCGGTTGAGCAAAGGAATGTCCTCCGGCGCCGCTATCCAGAGCAAAGGCTGGGTGATGGCGACATTGCGCCGAATTTCGAGATCGGTGGGGTCGGCATCCAACCTTTTCCACAATGCGAAGTATTTTGGATCGCCGAACGCCGCATATGCGAAGAGCAGGCAAGGCTGGCGCATCGGCCAGTTGTCCCAATGCATAACGTCTTTGGCGCGTCCGTCCCTCACCCATTTGCTTTTGTCAGCCAGGTATGGATAGATGAAATCTATCGCCAGCTCGGGCGAGCGACCATCGCGCAAACCCAACCGCCACATATCCTCCCGGGGCGTTGAGAGCAGGACGCAAAGGGTCGCAACATTGTCCGCTTGGAAAATCGAGTAACCGTATGGTTTGGTGCGCCGCAGTTCCAGTGGAAAGCTGCCATCCTCGGCCATCTGCTTTGGCAAAAGGACCTCTTTAAAACGGTTTCGCGAAAAATTCAGCAATTTGGCATTGCCGGTGAAACGGGCGAAGCTGGCCGCCTGGACAAAATAAGCGATGCTGTGGTTGTTTGCTGCGTTCATCTCCTTGACACCGTTGGTGGAGGTCGTCATCCAGTCGAGGTAATCGGCGAACCACTTTTTAAGGCCCCTATCGAGCGCCAGAGGGAAATTGGAAGCTTTTTCAAGAAAGCCAACTGCCACCGGCACCTCAGCCAAGTGGAGGGTGTCGATCACCCCCCAACTCGTGCCGGGCCACTTGCCCAATACCGCCTGGGCATAATTGAGGTTTGGGTTCATCTTCGTTTTCTCGTCGAGAAAGAATGCCCTGAGTAATTCTGCGGCTTTGGCAACATAGCTCTGGTCGCCGTTAAGCGCATAAGCTGCCGCAAGGGCAGCCACCGCATCTTTCATGTCGCGCATCGCCATGCGATGATAATCGAAGTTGTCAGGGTTGGTTTCTCCGTCCCGCCCGATGTAGGGCAGGCCGTTGCTGTTGGTCGGATTGGGCCAAAAATAGTCGCTTTGCGAATAAAAATCGTGCGGACCACCTTCACTATTCGTGGCAAAGTAGGCCGTGATGGTCGGTGCCTTCAGTTCGAGCGCCTGCCCTGCCAGTTTAAAGACTCTGGCTTGATCGATTTGGGCCACGGTTCTGGCCAACTGAGCGTTGGAGGCACCCTGCACCTGCAGGGTAATCGCAAGCACCACCAGCAGTTCCACCAGGCTGAATCCCAGAGGACGGTCGAAAAACCTACATGCAGGGCCGTTCCTTTTGCCGGATGCAGATACGAAATTGGAGGTTGTCCTCGTGGCCGGTTCGAGGGCTTTGCCGGGCGGCGCTTGCCAAAGGCCGTTCATAGGTCCCAATCTGAAACGCAAACTGCCCCTGCTTGTGGCGAAAGTCAATCAGGCAACTAGCCTCGGCAGTATCCCCTCAGTGACTACGGGGCTGCCGGCTGAAGCCGGCGTTCCGGACGCGCGGAACGCCGCCTTTAGGCGGCAGCGCCCGCCGTCACTAACCGATTACCCTCGGCATGATGGAAACACCCGCGCCAAGCCACAAATCACTCCAGGCAACGTTTCTGGGAACAAGGGCCGCTCAACCAAGCGGGTCGGCGAAATAAATACTTCTTGACTCGCTGCCGGATTTCAACAAAATAAGCTTATGGACGCTTTAATTCCCTCTTCGGCCGAATCGGGACTGGTGTCCGATGGGGCGAAGGCGTCAGGGGCCGTAGTAGCAGAACTGGACTCGGCTTCCATCTTGGAAGCGATTCAAGTCCGTGCTTCAGCCCTCACGCCGGTCATGGAGGCAATACTTCATTTCCGCCCCTCCTTTCACTGGGGAATCAACGAGTGAGTCGTCGAGATTGGCGGAATCGACGAAAAACGCAGTTGAACCGTCATTTAATATCGATGGAATGATTATGAAAAATACAATTGAACAGTCAGTCAAAGTTAAGGAATCAGAAATTAGTGTGGTGGCTTACCAGATGTGGGAAAAAGCAGGCCGCCCCGCAGGCCGGGATTTACAGTTTTGGTTGGATGCGGAAGGGCAGCTTCGCGCTGCTGCCGCCAAGGCTGCCTCCGCCGCGCCCGCTACGCCTATATCACCAGTGGCATCGGACAGTAAAGCCGTTCGCAAAGCCGCCAACGGGCAATTGGGGCCGAGTCGGCCAAACTCAGCCACGGCCCAGCAGGTGCGCAAGTTCTGATCCCGGCTCACCTTTAGTAGGGACCAGCCCTCAAAATCAGCCACACCACCGCAGCCAGAGCCTGAAGGTTACCGTTGGGACTTGGTGCCCAGTGGACCGATTGGCCCTGATTGACGTGTTGCCCGCTGCGCCGGGAAATCGACCACCACGGCCAGCCCCGCGCCCCTTTGCCTGGGCCGACCCGCTGAATTCTCTGGGGTTTCATGCCCGCGCTCAATCGTGCGCCCGCCGGTACTTTGCTTTGAAGAACCGGAGGGATGAAACGTTGAGCGGCGGTTCGTTGGACCGGCTTCGTTAGCCTCACGAAATCTCATCCAGGGTGTCATTGGTTACCTTCCATTTGCCTTTCTCCTTCTTGAGGGCGTAAGTGTTTCCAGAGGCGCTCATTCCTGCCTCATAGTAACCACCCTTCACCTCAACCTCCGTGTCCGAATTCCACTTGATGCTCGTGACGAAAAAAATCAGACCCCGCTCTCCCGTCTTCTTATCCAAAACACCTCTCCCTGGGTCCGCACTGCACTCAGACCTCTTGCGAACCGGCGGTTTGTTGTGGGCGAATCGCTTGATGAACTTGTCCGACGGGTCGCCGCTCTTCTCGCCAACCGTCAGGAAGTAACCCTTGGCCTTGTTCTGCTGACCCGAAACGTTATGGTCGAACTGCCATCGGAATACCGCCTCGCGAATGTCCTCCTCCTGACTTTGGGGTGCGTTGTTGGCTCCAATCCCGACCGAAGCGAAAGCAAACAGTAGAAACAGGCTGGCGATATTCTTCATGGCGCATCTCATAGGGCTGAAAACTTCAGTGACCATCTGCTGGAATACCAAGCCCCGACGGACAATCCGGTCATGCCAGAGAGTTGTGATTTTTGTCAAGCGCGGCGTCATTTTCAAATATCTTACCTTCAGCCGCGAGCAGGAGAGTTAACTTCTGAGCTTTTTCCTTGGCCGTCATGCTCGACTGGAATCAATTACTCGCCGCCTGCCATGTGGACATACATAGTTTGCAGGGCGATTTTTCCCGGTCCGGTGAAGCGATTCCAGCAAATCTGGCCCGCGCTGGCGAACAGCCCCGTGGAAAGTCTCTGAAACATCGTCTGCATTTGCACGCTGCGGTCCTTGTAAATCCAGCCGCCTGGCTCGATGTCAATCGCTTCGCCGGGAGCCAGTGTCACTTCGAACACGTTGCCGTAGCCATGCACCCAAAGAATGCCTTCCTGCGCCGGGCACGAAAAGGTGTCGATAAAAAAGCCCGTCCCACCCAGCAAGATGTTCGCAGCGCCTTTCACCCGCGTGAAGGTATAGTCCACGTTGTTCGTCGCGGCGAGCCATTGATGTTCCCGCACGTCCATTCCCATGCCGGATTTGAGGTGCAATGCAAACACGTGTCCCACGCCGTCGCGGCTGAAGGCGATGCGGCCCGGACCTTTGGCACCGGTGAGCAGGAACGGCATTCCCGCCAGCATCCGTTTAAATCCGCCTTTCATTGGGTGCAGTTCAATCTGCACAGCCGGGTCTTTCCAGAGCAGGATGTGGTGCTCGAAATAAACTCCGGTGCTGCTCAATTCCAAATGCAGCGCGGGCACAAGTTCGCCTTCGATGTGATAGGTGACACCGCCGAAGGTTTCGTTTTGGGCGGACGTGGGTAATTGGGTCGGGACAGCCATAATTTTGAATCGGTTAATGTTTGGAGTCTTATTAATCTCAACCTCAACACCAGTGATGGGTCAAGTCTATACGAATGCACCCCCGGATGGAACACAACTAAAAGCCGTCCTTGGCCCGCTTCTGTTGTCCATTCCGCTGTCCCGGCGTATCGCGGCGACTCCGTTGGAGTCATTGCCTGGTTGAAATGCCGTCACCCTTGTCCTTGGCTTGGCCAGCGCCTCCAAAGCCATGCTCGCGAAAGCAGGCTGTATGCGAGTTCCACGACCAAATCGACCACCACAGCCAGCGCCGCCCTCGAGCCAAGGGGCCGACCAGAGGCGCCGCACCCGGTCCGGCGGCGCCACCGCAACTCTCAACATTTGACAGTTGAACATGCTGACCAAGAGCCGCAACTTGCTCGAATTACGTTTTCACTCCCGTATACTGTCGCCATGCGAAAGCGGGTCCAAATCGCGCTCGCCGTTCTGCTCGTTGCCATCCTTGGCATGATTATGTGGCAGGTAGTGCGCCTGCGCGAGCCGGTTTATCAGGGCAAACCCCTTTAGGAGAATTTGGCAACAATGGCAAACCTGCGGTGGCTCCGCTCATTGAGTTGCTGAGCGAGGGAAATCAGGACGCGAGAAAGGCCGCAACCAACGCGCTCAAGCAAATCGACCCCGAAGCCGCCGCCCAGGCGGGAGTAAAATGAATATGTTCAACCGGCTTCAGATTTGATTCGGGTATGGAAGCAACCACCAGATTTGTTGTCCTCTGCTGGGTCGTCATCGTCTTCATCTGGGTGATTTCGGCGCTGTCGGTCAAACCGACCAAGGAGCGACAGCCCTTGCCCGGTCGGTTGCTTTACCTTTTTCTCGCCGTCGTTGTCGCCGTGCTTCTGAAACGAGGGGTTCGCGAAGTTAATTTTGCCCGGGTGGTCCTTCCCCATACCTTCTGGATAGGCATCCTCGCCGACGCCATCGTCCTGGCTGGCCTGGTCATTGCCGTCTGGGCACGCGCCGTACTGGGAGGCAACTGGAGTGCGCGGGTGGCTCTGAAGGTGGACCACGAACTGATTCAACGCGGGCCATATCGTGTTGTGCGCCACCCCATTTATTCAGGGTTGCTGTTGATGGTCCTGGGAACCGCCATTCTTGGGGGCAGAGTGAGCGGCTTTGTCGCCTTCTTCATCTGCTTTTGTGCTTCGTGGATTAAACTGCGGCAGGAGGAAGCTCTGCTGACAAAACGTCTCCCTGGGTATTCCGAATACAAGGCCCGCACAAAGGCTCTGGTTCCATTTGTTCTTTGAGGACATAAGCCGGGTTCGCGCCGGGGAAAAGTCAGCGGTCGAGACACCGCGCCAGATTAAGTTTCTGGAAGATTTTGCAGCCCGGCAATAACCTCCACAAGGCGGGCGTCTCAAGACCGTCCTGCAACAGATCATGGCCAAATCACATGGCAGAAAGGCAGCCGCTCCAGAGGCGGCCATCGCGGGCGCTTCTCAGCGCAGAAGCGTGGTGGCGTCGCCCACAAAATCCATGAGAATAATCCTGACGTGCCGCACATTGGGCGTATTTCTGCTGCTGGTGCTCTGTTCTTGCGCAACAGAGAGGCCGATTCGTTCATGCCTTCCAGCCGATGTGACTATGAACAAAGATGCTGGTCGTGGAGACTGGTTAATTGTGATGGTGCGGTTGGAGAGTGACGAAAAGTTGCCATTCGTGGTGGACACGGGTTGCCCCATTACTACCTTCGACAAATCGTTGGAGGCAAAGTTAGGAAAACGTCTCGGCGCCGTAACGGTCTGGAATTTCGGCGTTGGCATTAAAACGGAGATTTATGCCGCGCCGAAGCTCTATGTCCGAAACGCTCTGCTGATGATGACCGGCACCAACGTCGGGGCCTGTGATTGCAAGCAGCTTTGTCCTACCGAAGGCCGTCCTATCATGGGGATTCTCGGCATGGACGTGCTGGAACATTATTGCATCCAACTGGATTTCAACAGGGGTAAAATGCGTTTTCTCGACGATGAGCGTGCGAAGAAAACAGATTGGGGCCAGCCGTTTCCTTTGACCGACATTGGAGACGGATGTTTTTCTGTCGCCGGGAACCTTGCCCACGCAAAAGGTCCAAGTTCGCTCATTGATACCGGGTGCAACTACGGCGGTTGGCTGGTGAAAAGATTGTTCCAGCAATGGACCAATCAAGCGATTTCGCTAGCACATGGTGAAACTCGTGCTCCCGATGGCGTGCTGGGCGAAGAAACTTATCACGACCTTGAATTGCATGGGCTTGACGAGAGACTGAATGCCAATGATTCACGCCTGAAGCTCAATGGAATTGGACTCCGCGTTTTGGCCCAAAATCTTGTCACTTTAGATTTCCCCAGGCGGACAATGTACCTCAAACGCGCCAGCGATTGGCCCCTTGCTCCTAAACATATTCAGTCAGAGGCAAAATCATGGGCAAGCTCAGCGGCGGATTTCTTAAAGAGATTGAAGCAAAAAGGGCGGTTGCCCGGTTGGTCAAAAAATGACGGCGGCGGGACAACCGCTTTTCATTTCCAACATGACGCCCATCTCGACTCTGTAACCCTGGATGCGCAAAAAATGGGCGATTCGTCCATCTACCATTACACAGTAACCCGCGCATCCAAAGGCAGGCGTTGGCAGTTGCAGAAGGCGTGGCGGACGGGTCAAGACGGTCAGATAATGGAGGAATATCCGGTGCCTTGAGTGGCCGGTTTGCGAGGGCAGGCCCGGGTTCACGTCCTGCGGCGGCCTAACCCAGGCGAATTTGACTTTGAAAGACGGCCTGCCAGATTTTTTGGTGCGGATTGTTTGGGTCCGCTTGGTCCAGACCAGGGATAAAGAGCTGAGTCACCTCTCGGTCAGGTTCCCAGCGCCTGTCAGGTCGGGAAAAGTTCCCCTTGCGAACTCTTTGGGTTAGCGGTGTGCCAGCCCATGCGGAGACTGGCTTCTTCAAAATGACTTTATGCAATACATCCAACTTGCTCCACTCGAAATCAATAGCTAAGCAGTGGCGAGCTGCGGCACTCAGCGTCTGGTTGCGGCGTTGGGCATGTTGCTTCAATGCCTCAAAAGGGCTGTAACCAACCCACCACTTGCCTGTGAAGTAAAGTTCAGGCTTATTGCTGTCCGCAAACCGGTAAATCACCATATTGGGCTGAATGATCGTGGGGTGGAGGGCTACCAAGCCTCGTCTTGCTTCCGACGCGGTTGCGTCCATAAAGCTTTCATTCAATGTCTTCACTTTTGCGCCGCCATCAGTTTGCTTTTGTGGTGTGTTCAGTGAGGGCTTCATACTATGGGAATATGTCACGCACCAACTGATAGGCAACAAGTTTATGAAGGGAGAGCAGCAATTTGAGGTGCGGCATTTTTTTGACGTGCCGCGTGTTGTGCGAAATGCGCCAACACCTCCGCCGCCCATCTCTGGAAAAACGACGGTTTTCCTACCCGCTCGCTGATGATTTTTCCGCAGGCGAGCTTGAAACAAGTCGCCGAGCAGCGCATCCTGCCGGTCATGGGCAAGCATTTACCCTCATCCCTGGATGTGTTGGCTGCCGTGACCAGAAGCAGGCCAGAAGACTGGCAGGTATTGGATGGACCTGACAGTGGTGTCGGCATCGATTACTGGTTTCGGAACACGGAAACGGGAGCCGAGGCTTACTTGAACCTCGACCAGGACCACCTGACCATTTCGCTGGACGAGGAGCGGATTTACGACGGGTTGCTGCCATAATCCAAAAAGACGAATGAAACCGATGTGGTTCGCCTTCACTGCCAAGTCTCCCTTTCAGCAGATAAACGCGGCATTTTCAAAAGCAATAGCTCCAGTGAGTTTTTGCCCCTTTTGGACCATGAATGCCAAAGTCATGGCGCGCGCCCTCGTGTGCTTGGCCTCCACTTCAAGTCTCAGCCAGGGCGGTGAGCCTGCAAAACAATGGCAACTCGGGACCCCAATTGTGACATACTGGGCCGGTCCTGCCATGACAGACAAAACGGCGCAGCAGATGACCCAAGGCGGCTGGAATCTAGTTTGGTGTCGAGAAAATGAACTGGATGTGGCGGCTCGCTATGGCCTGAGAGCGCAACTTCAGGATGGTTTGCTCGCACCGACATCGTTGGACAACCCTGCCCAAAGGGAGCAGTTGGATGCGTTGATCAAGCGGGTTAGGGGGCATCCTGCGCTTTACTCGTATTTCATCACCGACGAGCCGAACGCAACAAACTTTCCGGCGCTGGGGAAATTGGTTGCCTATCTTCGGAAAGAAGACCCTGCCCACCTGGCGTATATCAACCTGTTCCCGACGTATGCGAGCAACCAACAACTGGGGAATTCGGGGGACAAAGTTGCGGCCTACCAGGCGCACCTGCGTCAATATCTTGACATCGTAAAACCGGGGTTGATCAGCTATGATCACTACCAGCTCACTGCCAAAGGAGATTCGCCGGATTATTTTCTAAACCTGGCACTGATCCGCCAAACGTCCCTGGATTCGGGATTGCCCTTCCTAAATATCGTGCA
>DASYZB010000048.1 GCA_035946615.1 Verrucomicrobiia bacterium | reverse complement strand
ATAACCTCCCATAAATTAGCGCCAAAATGTCAGCTGTAATAAAACGTAGTCGTCCCGACTCAGCGAACCCGAACGAGTACCGGTCTGTGTCGATGCAGCCGAGACAGCGCAACAGCCTAGGAGGCGCCACGTACACACGCCGGATGTCGCTTTCATTTATTGGCAGATTCATTCGCAGATGCAGACGGTTCGCGCAAAGGTTCGCTTCTGCAATCATCAGCAGTGCCGCCATGTATCTGTAAGCGAGAGAAGTAGCAAGCGCGTTCATCGCATAAGGTCTGTGCTCATTATCGGTGCTCCGCAGGCCTGGCGAGTAACACGTCATTGCTGGTGGCCGTGTGCAATTTGGAGGAATCCATAGCGGACGGAGCTGCCCGCAGGCCATAGTCAGTGAGTGCCAGGTTGGCCCAATAGACGACCCAACTGTTCGGGTCCCGTAGCCCCTTTGTAAAAACGGGTACGGCGATATGTGAATCGGGACGAATAATCCAAAGGGCCCGAAAAACGGCGGCTCGCACGTCACCATTAGTATTAGCTGTTTCGCCGAGCAGAAATGGAATGGCGCCCTCTGCTGATTGGCGCATGAGCGCAAGGCCATCGAGAGCAGCGCACTGGTAGACCGAATAGTCGGGCCCCTGTGCGGTCCTGTAGATCTTGATGAGGGCTGGCACAACCACGTCGGCGCGGCCGCGCAATGCGACGAACGCGCACCCGGCATTTCCCCGCTTCACTTCGCCATACTGGACGTCTAATTGCGGCAGGTGCGCCCGTTTCAGCCAGTCATTGGCGCGGAATTTCCAGTCCGGCGAGTCGCGGACCGTATGTGCATCGAGCAACAGCAGGGGGATCGCCTCGACACCCATGGCCTGAACGGCTCGGTCCGCTGCGAGCCAGTTGGTGTCATCTAACTCGTACATCCGGAGCCATTGGCTCAGCCGTTTCCCTCCATATTTGGGCTCGGAGTGGCGAACCCACCATAGAGCAGCACCATGCAACCACGCTGGTGCCGTCTCCAGAACGACAAGGGGCTCGGATCTGTGGAATCGCCAACTTATTACGGCAATCAGGGTCATCGCCAGAAGAAGGAGCCCCAGAATTGAATACCTCATCAAGACCCTTGTCAGAAACACCCATCTTCTTGGCTGGCCGGCGTTCATGCGCAAACAAAGTTAATCAGGGAAACGGGCTGTAGCGGTTTAGGTCCAGGCAGCCGGCAATCTTCCAGGTACCCATTCAGTAACAGCTTCTGCGAGCTTCGCCGATATTTTCCTCGGCAACGGAGAGGTCATTCTCGTTCTCGCTCTCATTCTCATTCTTGTCGGCGCTAAGAAAATTCCTGAACTTGTGCGAGGGGTGGGCAACGGGCTTTCCCAGTTCCTCAGGGCCATCAGAGATGTGGACCAGGAGGCGCAAGACGCCGGGAAGAGTCTTGGCGGAATTTACGGCAAACCGGCCGCGCAGGCTTTGACACCGGACAACCAGGTCGCGGAGCTTTACGATCCAGCCGTGCTTCGGCGGCATGACGCCAGCAAGCAGGGACCATTTCGACGGTTCCTTCGCCTATGTGCCGCGATTTGCCGTCGCCTCTACATACGCTTGCACGCCCTCCTCGGTCTGCCGCCATCCGAAAAACCGGAATGAACCCTGAAGTGAACTGGCGACAGGTTACTACATTACTTTTCGGAGTTGTTATCTTCGGAGTTCTTATGGAAGTCCGAACCGAGCTTCATTCTGTTTTGCTGAGGATGCTCGTTGCCGGTTCCGCGGGGCTCGTGCTCCTAGTTTGTCTGCTGCTCGCGCTCAAGCGTCGGCATGACCGGACTTGGTGCAGCGGCGCCAAACAGGCCCAGAACCGCGCCTCCAATCGTCTCGGGCCAGACATGCCGGGAGAGCACCAACCGGGACCATATCAGGAGCGGGACCAGCAGCAGAACGGGCAAGCCGTAGCCCAACCGCACCCTAAACAGGAGGACGCCACAAAAGCGCGCAAACGCAACGTGCAATGAAATCTTGAGCAACCGATTGAGCGCCGCTGCCACCAACAGCATCGATGCGGCTACGATGAATCCGCGCACCAGCGCCGGAGAACGTTCCACAAAATGAAAGTACGCAGCCGCGCTTAGTAGCACCAGGATGCTTGTGTTGTAGAGAGCCGGACGGTCCTCTTTATCTGACGCATCCACGGTACGCCATCGTCCGGAAGCAAATGAGCGCCAGATCAAAAGCGCTATTGGAACGAGGACGATGCCCACAAAAACCAGCGTCGCACGAACAGCAGTGCCACCCTGAACTTGGAAACGGGGCAGAAATACCAGCAGGGGCAGCAGCACGAAGGGGTGCCCTATGATCGAAATCAGCCTCGCCGCCAGGATTTTGATACATCCTGCCAAACTTCTTATCTCCGGGAATGACTTCCGGTATGCAAAAGAATCGCTCCAAGCTATTGGCAAACCCTTATCAAAAGTCAAGCTTGGGATTGCGAACCACGACGCCGAGGGAGTATTCTAAAGCCGCTGACAAGGGAGAACCCCCTTGGACGCTTTTGACCATAGCATGAAAAATCCATTGTCTTCATCCGTTTCGCGTCGAACTTTCCTGGCGATTTCCGGGGCCATTCCTGCCGCCATCGCCGCACAAGTATCAATCGGCGAGGCAGCGTCCGAGCCGGCGGCGCCCGAACCTGCGGCTGGCAAGCGCTATCCCATCGGTTTGGAACTGTACTCCGTGCGAGGGGAGCTGGCGCGCGACCTGCCGCTAACCCTGCAAACTGTTGCCAGGCAGGGGTACGAGGCGGTCGAGTTTTACGCCCCCTATTTCAAGTGGACGCCGCCTTACACCAAAGAGGTCCGGGCCCAGATGGATGATGTTGGGCTTCGGTGTTACTCGACGCATAATGGGTTTGAGACGTTCAGTTCGGCGGACAACCTTGCGCACGCGATCGAGTTGAACCAGATTCTCGGGACGCGTTACGTGGTGCTGGCCAGCGCGCCGGGCAGCACCCAAGGGGTGGAGGGGTGGAAGAGGCTGGGCGAAAAACTGAGCAGCGCGGTCGAGCAATTGAAGCCGCACGGGTTGAGCGCCGGCTACCACAATCACCAGGCGGAGTGGGCCAGATTGGACAACGGCCAGCGCATTATCGAAGTGATTGCGGCCAACACGCCTAAGGAATTCGTGCTGCAATTGGATGTGGGCACCTGCGAGGAAGCCGGCGCGGACCCTGTTGCCTGGGTCAAAGCCAACCCGGGCCGCATCAAAGTCATGCATCTCAAAGACTGGGCGCCGGGCTCGCGCGGGGAGGAAAAGGGCTATCGCGTGCTCTTCGGTGAGGGCGTCACGCCGTGGAAGGAGCTGATAGCAGCGGCCAAATCGGTCGGCGGCATCGAGTACTTTCTCATCGAGCAGGAAGGCAGCCGGTTTCCGGAATTTGAAACAACCAGGCGCTGCCTGGCCAATTGGAAAGCGATGTTCGGGCAAGCCTGAGAGCGCCTTGGGGAAAAGCAGAAAGCAGAAATGCGTAAAGGGGCATGTTTTGGAAATGGTTGGCTCTCCCCCAACGAGCGCGAGCATGCGCACGATTGCGGCAATTGGTTTCCGCTTTCTGGTTTAGCCAAGTTTGCAATTTGCCTGGGTTGCCTGGCGCAAGCCCTGGTTTTCACCCCTGTCCACGCGGCAGAACGAACGCCCCCGCCATCCCGGCTGCCGACCACTCCGGGCACGCCGGTTTTGATCCCTGCAGGGCCAAACGCCGAGGCTCTGGCCAGGGCCGCCCGCCACAACAGCGCCACGCCCGGCGATTCGGCTGCCAACCCAACCCAAGCCACTCCCGGGGCCAATCCGCCTCCTGATGTGGATGGGAATTTCCTCATCGGCCCCAGGTATGTCGATGCGCCGGAATTGACCGTTGCCGCCGGCGTGCCACAGGGGCGGGTCCAGCAGTTCACCATGGAATCCACCAACAGCAGGTTCTACCCCGGTATTGCCAGAAACGCTTACGGACGCCCGGACCCGAACAATCCCAAAACTCTAATCGTTGAAACCCACCCGGCCCCTTACACGCGCACCATTACCGTCTTCATTCCCAGCCAATATGTTCTCGGCACGCCTGCCCCGTTTATTGTGACTCACGACGGCCCGCGCCTAGGCAGGCCGGACATGGCCCTGCCGCATATCCTGGACAACATGATCGCCCAACACCGGCTCCCCGTCATGCTCGCCATTATGATTGCCAACGGCGGCGGCGACGCCCAAGGCAGCGAGAGGGGCCTGGAATACGACACCATGTCCGGAAAATTCGCCCAATTCATTGAATCGGAAGTGCTACCTCTGGTTGAAAAGAATTGCCACGTCAACCTTACCAAAAACCCCGAGGGTCGTGCGGTGATGGGCCGGAGTTCCGGCGGAGCAGCGGCTCTGGAGATGGCGTGGTATCACCCGGAATGGTACCACCGGGTCATCAGTTACTCGGGTACCTTTGTGAACCAACAATGGCCTTTCAACCCGGAAACACCCGATGGCGCGTGGGATTTCCACCAAAAACTCATCCCGCAAACCGAGACGAAACCGATTCGCATTTGGATGGAGGTCGGCGATCATGATCTGCTCAACCCCAATGTCATGCGCGACCAGATGCATGACTGGGTCGCCGCCAATAACCGCATGGCAACCGTGCTCGAGGCCAAAGGTTATCATTATCAATACGTGTATGCGCTGAACGCGGGACACGTTGACCGGGCCGTCAGGAACCAAACGCTGCCCGAAGCCCTCGAATGGGTCTGGCAGGGCTACCCAATCAGCAGGTAGGCCATGCGAGTTGTGGCGGCGTCCCGCCGCCAATTCAAGGGACACGCACCGGGACGGTGCTTGAACTCACAGGGACGGCCGTGCTGCGTGGCATCGTGGGTTGTCGGCGCATCAGGGCGAGTTGAGGATTTCTGCCACGCCGGTTTTCATGTTCAGCGTCCAGGGTTTGGGGGCGGGCAGGCTTAACTTGCCGTCGCCAATGGCCAACGGCATCCACAGGTAACGCGAATCCCATTGGGCTTGGGGTTTCCATATATCACCCATGAAAATCACCGTTGTCATTTGTGCGCCAACCACCTTGAGCATCATCGTGGATTGCGAGCCGTAAGTGTTGGTCTCCGGTGGGGCGATGTCCTTAAAGGCCGACCACGGGCCGCTGAGGCTGGGGGCGGTGGCATATTTGTTCGGATTAGGCCGCCAGCCGGTCAGTTCGGAACCGATCACGTAATATAGGCCCTGGTAGTGCGCCAGCGCGCCGCCTTCCAGGTGCTCCGGGATGAGGCACACTTCCTTTTCCACAGTCAGATAATCACCGGACAATTTGGCAATACGAAACCCGTTTGGCCGGTCCTCGAAAATCAAATACGCGCTGCCGTCATCGTCGATAAACTGCCCGATGTCGCGGCTCTCATGGCCCAGTGGGCGGAAGCTTTTGAGATATTGATAGTCTCCATCCACGGCGTCGCAGGTGAACACCGCCACGCTGGCGAACTTGTAGCCCCCCTTGCCATCGATGTGGGCATACATGACAAATTTCCTGGTCGCAGAATTGTAGAAGACTTTGGGCCGTTCCAGCACCCAGCGCGGTCCCAGGTCTTCGGGATCGGCCAGCTTGACGACCTGCCGGCAAAAGGTCCAATGCGCCAGGTCGCTGGAGGAATAACAACTCACATAGCGCAGACCGCGTTCCAAACCCCGCGTACGGTCCTCCCCAAACCAGTAGTAGGTCTCGCCGAGTTTGAGGATGCCCCCACCATGGGCCTGAATGTGCTGGCCTCGATTGTCCGGCCAGAGGGCGCCGGGATTGAAAGTGGCCGGCTCAGCTATTGCCCAGCCCACTGATAGCTGTAGAACCGCGGCGCCCAATGGCATAATGACGCGTGTCTTCGTAAAATTGCGGTTTGTTTTCACAGTTAATGGAGGACCGTGGGATGGACTACATGCGGAGGGACCCCTCTCCCCTGCCCTTCCCCTCCCGCTGCGACAGCGAGGCGAGTTGGAAAGGGAGAGGGAGAATCCTCGGCAGCTTACGATTGTGGCGCATGTTGCAGACTCTTCTGTATCTTGGCGGCACCCGCTGTACCGGGTCCCATTCGCGAAGCTTGCAAAATCCTTCATCCGTTGCAAACAAACATTCAAACATTAGAGAGGCAAGCTAAGAGGGCGTTTGAAAACCCTTGTAAGGAGGCTCACATTTCGGCCCTGAGTTTCACCGGATCAAGCCAGCGGACTGGCCAACAGAAGAAGGATCAAAGCCTCTTTGCGTCGGCTGCTACATTTCAAAACAGTGCGCTAAGGGCTTCGCGCCGGCAGCGTCATCGATTTGAAAAAATGCGCTCTGGCGACTTGTGAATCTCGTTCGCATAAGCGAGGTTCCTCAAAATTCGGTGGTTTATTTGCTGTGAAGGGAACCTGAATAGAACTTAGAAGCCATTCATCATGCCAACCAACACCATCCGGCTGCACCGCGTGCTGCGCGCGGCTCCTGAGAAAATCTATCGGGCGTTCCTCGATGCCGACGCAATGGCCAAATGGCTCCCCCCAAATGGGTTTACAGGAAAGGTCCACCACCTGGAAGGCAAGGTGGGCGGCACCCACAAGATGTCTTTCACCAACTTCACCACGGGGCAGAGCCATTCTTTTGGAGGAACGTATCTCGAACTGGTCCCTCACGAACGCATCCGTTACACGGACAAATTTGACGACCCGAACCTGCCCGGGGAACTTCAGGTCACGATAACCTTCAAAAAGGTATCGGTCGGAACGGAGTTGAACATCGTGCAGGAAGGGGTGCCTGAGGCCATCCCGCCCGAGGCCTGCTACCTCGGCTGGCAGGAATCCCTTACGCTGTTGGCGAAGCTCGTCGAAGCCGATATCCCAGCTTAATAATTTCTGTTATGAAAGTTGAAAGGATGACCTCGGGCGCCGGCGCGGCTCCAAAACATGGGGACACCGTGAGTGTGCATTACACGGGCTGGCTGACCGATGGCACCAAGTTCGACAGCTCGGTTGACCGGGGTGAGCCCTTTTCGTTCGTCTTGGGCGCCGGCCAGGTAATCAAGGGCTGGGACCAAGGAGTCGCCAGCATGTGCGCGGGCGATAAAGCCCGGCTGACCATCCCGCCGGAACTGGCGTATGGCGAACAAGGTTACCCCGGTGCGATTCCTCCTAACGCTACGCTCATCTTCGAGGTCGAGTTGCTCTCGATCTCCTAGGCCTGTTTTAAAAATGGAATTACCTGCAACTCGTTCTCGTCCTCGTCCTCGAAAGCGCTGAAGAATCGAGAACGAGAACGAGGAGGAGGAGGAAGTAAAATGAAAAAACGGAAACTAGGAAAAAGTAGTCTGGAAGTCTCAGCCATTGGGCTGGGCTGCATGGGAATGAGCTTTTCGTACGGCCCGCCCAAAGGCAAACAGGAGATGACGGCGCTGCTTCGGGCGGCCCTGGAACGCGGCATCACGTTCTTCGACACCGCCGAGGTTTACGGCCCATTCATCAACGAAGAACTTGTCGGTGAAGCCCTCGCTCCACGACGCCTTGCGCGGTCCGGCAAAATCGCGTGAGGAGGCGCGGACTGTGCGGCCGCGCCCCCTAACGCCGGACAGCAAGTCACAGCTAAACTGTCCAACGTCGCTCTACTCTCGCCGAGGGCGCCCTACAATGCCAATTCCACTAAGTACTGACTCCCATCGGGTCCGCAGCGGATAACGCGCCGGCCTGGCTCGCTGGCGCTCGCTGACGGCGGATTCTGAGGCGGCTGAAGCCGGGTAAATTTGAGATGCTCACCCCTAAATCTCCATGAGCATCCTGGCAGGATTTTCGATGGTTTCCTTGATGCGCTTGAGGAAGGAGACGGCCTGGCGCCCATCCACGAGGCGATGGTCGTAAGTGAGCGCCGCATACATCATCGGGCGGATAACGACGTTGCCCTCGCGGGCCACAGGGCGTTCCTGGATGGCGTGCAGGCCCAGAATCCCGCTCTGGGGCGGATTGATAATAGGGGTCGAGAGCAATGAACCATACACACCGCCGTTGCTGATGGTAAAGGTGCCTCCTTGCAACTCTTCAATCTTGAGCTTGTTTTCTTTGGCACGCCGCGCGAAATCGGCGATGGCCATCTCAATTTGGGCGAAACTCAGGTGCTCGGCGTTGCGAATGACCGGGACCACCAGGCCCTTGCCGCTGCCGACAGCCACCCCGATATCATAGTAATTATGATACACGATGTTGGTCTCCCGCACCTGGGCATTGAGAGGCGGAAACTCTTTGAGCGCATCCACGCAGGCCTTCACAAAGAACGACATGAACCCGAGCTTGGCCTGGTACTTCTGCTGAAAGGCCTCGCCGAACTGCTTGCGCAGGGCCGTTACAGAGCCCATATCGACCTCGTTGAAGGTCGTCAGAAGCGCAGCGGTATGCTGCGCCTGGACCAGCCGCTCGGCGACCGTCCGGCGCAAGCGGCTCATGGGGACCACTTCCTCCTCGCGGCCAGCCAATGGACTGGGGGTTGCTGGCGCAGACGCAGGCTCGAGCGCCGGCGCAGGAGTGGGCTCGGGCCGGGTTTGGCGCAGAACGTCTTCCTTGAGCACCCGTCCCCCTGGACCAGTACCCCGCACGTCTTGAGGCTTTAATCCATGTTCTTCCAGAGCGACCTGCGCAGCCGGCATGATTCGGGGCGGAACCTGTTTCGGCGCGCCTTCGTGCGCAGGCGGCTGAGGCTTCGATTCCGCTGGTTTGGCCGGGGGCTGGGCCGTTTGGGGTTGGCCATCCTTCTCGATGTATCCGATGGTTTCGCCCACCTTGGCCACCTCGCCCTTCTGCTTCAAAAGTTGGGTGAGGGTGCCGGCTTCCGGCGCAGGCAATTCGACGGTGGCCTTCTCGCTCTCCAAAGTGACGAGTGATTCGTCTTTACGGACCGTGTCGCCCTTGGCTTTAAGCCAGCCACCTATCTCGACCTCGGTGATAGACTCACCGACCTCGGGCACTTTGAGTTCGATGCGCATGCAATTACCTTATTTGTTTTCACCAAAAGCGCGGGCGACAATATCGGCCTGTTCCTGTTTGTGGCGGCGATGGGAGCCGACCGCAGGCGAGGCCGAAGCGGGCCGCATCACGCCGCTAAAATCAAACCGGGAACAGAGCAGCGCGCCGAAATGAAATCGAAGATAAATCCACGCCCCCATATTGGCAGGCTCCTCCTGGACCCAAACCAGCGGGATGCCTTGAGAATAGCCGGCGAGGGCAGATTCGAGGAGTTCGCGCCGTAGCGGGTAGAGCTGCTCGAGGCGGATAATGGCGACATCGTCGCGCTTGGCCTGGTCACGATGTTCAGCTAATTCATAATACATTTTGCCGGTACACAAGATGACGCGTTTGACCTGCCCGCCCGGCTTGCTCAAGGCGTCCGGCAGAATCCTCTGGAACGCCCCTTGCGCGCACTGGTCCAAACTGGAGACGGCCTTGGGAAGGCGCAGGAGGCTCTTGGGCGCCATGATGACGAGGGGCTTGCGCCAGGAGCGCAGGGCCTGGCGGCGCAAGCAATGGAAGTATTGGGCTGGAGTGGTAGGATAAACAATCTGGAGGTTATCCTCGACGCCCAGCATGAGGAAGCGTTCAAGCCGTGCGCTGGAATGCTCCGGCCCCTGCCCTTCGAAGCCATGGGGCAAAAGCAACACCAACCCGCTGAGCCGCTGCCATTTCTCCTCCGCACTGGCGATGAATTGGTCCACAATGGGCTGCGCCACATTGACGAAATCGCCAAATTGCGCCTCCCAAAGCACCAGGCTATCCGGGTAATCCAAGCTGTAACCGTATTCGAATCCCAGAACACCCACTTCCGACAGGGGACTGTTGTAGATTTGGACGGGGGCCTGGCCGGTCTGGAGGTGTTGCAAAGGCGTATAGGTGTGGCCGTCCTGGTAATCATGCAAGACCGCATGGCGCTGGCTGAAAGTGCCGCGCTCGGTGTCCTGGCCGCTGAGCCGCACGCGCACACCTTCGCAGGCCAGACTCCCAAAGGCCAGCGCCTCGGCCGCCGCCCAATCCAATGGCTCCTGGCCCGCCGCCATTTGCTGCCGCGTCTGAAGGATCTTTTTGATTTTAGGATGCGAATGAAAATCGGAGGGCACCCGGCTTTGGGCGTCCAGCCAGGCCGAAAGACTGTCGCGGGAGACATTTGCGATCTTCTCTTCGCCTTCCGGCTCGAGACCTCCTTTGAACTGAGACCAAATCCCACGGCGTTGCTCGGAGGGCGGTGGAGGTTTCAGGCTCTGCGATTCGGAGAGTTCCTTCTCAAGCAACTCGCGGCGGTGCGCGGCGATGGCATCGGCTTCCTCGCGCGTCACACCGCCCAGGCCCAGCAGATGTTCGAGGTAGCCTTCACGAACGGATTTGCGTTTGGCAATCGCGCGGTACAACACCGGTTGGGTGAAAGCCGGCTCGTCTCCTTCATTATGACCGAGCCGGCGATAGCCGTACATGTTGATAATGACGTCGCGTTTGAATTCGTAACGAAAATCCATCGCCAATCGGACCACTTGCGCAACCGCTTCGGGGTCCTCTCCGTTCACGTGGAAGATAGGGATCTGGAGCATTTTGCCGACATCAGTGGCGTAAACGCTCGAACGGGCCTCAGCGGGACTGGTGGTGAAGCCGAGTTGATTGTTCACCACGACATGGAGTGTGCCCCCAACGCAGTAGCCCGCAAGCTGGCTCAGATTCAATGTCTCCTGTACCACCCCTTCACCCGCGAAGGCAGCGTCCCCGTGAATCAGCAGCGTCATCCCGCGCCGGTTTTCACCGTCCCCAGCGCGGTCCTGCTTGGCGCGCGTTCGGCCCAAAGCGACCGGGTTGACGAATTCCAGATGGCTCGGGTTGAAGCAAAGCGACAGGTGGAGCTTTGAGCCGCGCGAGGTGGCCCAATCGGTGCTGTGGCCTAAATGATATTTCACATCACCGTGCCTGGAAGTGGATTTCCAGTCCGTATCGGCATATTCGCGGAAGATTTGGCGCGGGCTTTTGCCCATGATATTGGCCAGCACATTGAGCCGCCCGCGGTGGGCCATGCCAAAGACAATTTCCTGAATGCCCTGCTCGCCGGCCTTTTCGATGGCTAGGTCCAAAAGCGGGATGAGGCTCTCGGAACCATCCAGAGAGAACGTCTTGGCGCCAATAAACTTGCGGCGGATGAACTCCTCAAACGTCACGGCGTCGGTCAGGCGCGTCAGAATGCGGAGTTGCTCGTCGCGTGTGAGGTCGAGGTGGTTCTGAGTCGATTCCATGCGCCGTTGCAACCAGCGGCGAACGCTCAAGTCGTCGATGTGCATGTACTGCACGCCAATGGACCGGCAATAAGTGTTGCGGAGCCGCTCCAGCAGCTTGCCCAAGGTCAGCGGACCATCGCCGTATTGAAAGGTCTCGCTATAGACCGGTTGATCCATATCGGCGTCGGTGAACCCGAAGAACGCAGGGGTCAATTCGGGCGGAATGGTTCGAGGAAGACCGATGGGATCGACTTGAGCAATACGATGGCCGCGTACTCGATAGACGCGAGTCAGGATATAAACGCGGTCCTGGAGCGCCGCCAACTCGGGCCCCGCCAACCGGCCTGAGGGCCGGGGGCGAGCGGGCGTGGGCGGATTAAAGATGCTGAACGGGCGAAAGGAAGGACCAAAACGGGGTTTGGGGAATCGGAACTCGCCTTGAGCTATATTGCGAAAATAATCCTGCCAATCCGGCGGGACCGACGAGGGATTGCGCAAATAATCTTCATATAACCCTTCTGCAAAGGCCAGGTTGCCAGGGCCCACAGCGGGTTCAGAACCGTTGCCGTTGTGTTTTGCTATGGCCATATTACGAAGGAACCCATAAGCCAAATTCAATCTTTGGTCGCGCGCGGTTTGACTTGTATGGTCGAGATCACCTGGCGGACACCGTCCGTTTCGAGGGCCGTCAGCATCGCCTGGCTGACATCCTCGGCAGTGGGCACCGTTCCGGACAGGGTCACAATGCCATCGCTGGTGCTGACGGAGATGCTCAAGCCCGAGAGGTCACGGTTAGCGAGCAGCTTGCCTTTGATGGCCGCAGTTATCCGCGCGTCAGCCGTCGCATCGGCAACGGCCTGGCCGACATTGCGCGCGGTGCGGCGGATGACCTCTCCGCTGCGGGCCAGCTCGTTCTTGATGTCGTTTGTCCCCAAGTGGAACGAGCGCAGTTTTTCTTCCACTGTATCGCGGGCCGATTGGGCCGCGTTCTCGACTTGCTCGGTTTTGGAGCGGACCTGTGGTTCTTGGCGATGGTTGTAGAACCATAAGGCGGCTGCGCCAAGAATGGCGCCGATGATTAACGCAAGGAGAACTCTCATGCTTCCCAATCTAGCCCCAACCGGGGGGTCCGGGCAAGCCAGTCAGCAGGGGAGTCAATAGGGGTGCCTGCAGACTCACTCGTTATGCGGGAGCGGGATGGTGCTGCCGCCGATAAACTCGCGCACCACGGCGTCGCCGGGCACCAGGTCATAAGTCGAAACCTGCTCGCGCGAAAGGCCAGAGACCGAGTCCAGCAAAGCCCTAACCCGCTCCAACCGAATTTGCGCGTCTAGAAAGCCGCCGTAGGATTCCAAATCGGCCACTTTGGGCAAAACACCCCCGGGACCGCAGAAGAAGGGCTTGAGGACAGGCAATTCAAAAGGAAAACCGCCGTTGATTGTATAATCGGCCAAACCGCTCATGGGAATGATGCTGAAGAGTTCACCGGAGCGCACATAGTGCCAATGCAGCAAAGTCAGCAACGGGCTGTGATTGCGATGGCGGGCGTCGCGCAGCATGCGGCGCAGGAGGCGAATGTCGGTAAATCGGGTCATGCGTCCGGAAGAGCCGTCACCCTCCAAAAGCACGTTCTGGGTTTCAATGTAGAGGCGGAATTGGGCTAAGGGCGGGATGTCTTCGGAAATGGGCGGATAGAGGCCATGCAGGCAATCCAGCAACAAGATTTGGTCCGGCTCGAGTCGAATCGCTTTGAAGCTCACACGCCGCCCTTCTTTGAAGCTGTAGAGTGGCTTTTCGATTTGCTCGCCTTCGAGCAAGGCGCGCAGGTGCCTGTTTAATAATTGGATGTCCAGCGCTTCCGGATTTTCATAATTCCGATCGTTGATCCAATCCGTCGGATGCTCGACCAGCGACCAAAAATAATCGTCCAGGTTCAGCATGAGAAAGCGCAGGCCCCGCTTCTGCAAACGTTCCGTGAGTTTGACCGTGGTGGTGGTTTTGCCGGAAGAACTTGGCCCGGTGATCCAAAGCATCCGCAGCGCATTAGGCCCATTCAAGCGGGAAATGACTTTAGCCGCTGCCTGGTCGAGTGACTGTTCATAGACCGAAATGGAATCGCTAATCAATCCCTTGAGCTTGCCCCCTTCGACGAGCGCGTTGAGGCCGGCCACCGTGTCGCATCCGCGCTCCCGGTTCCAAAGGAGCCGCTCGGCAAGCGGCCCCGGCGGCAACCCATTGCCGGCGAACTGCCCGGGGTTGATGGCCCCCTCGCGCAACCAATGCCGGCCCCAGCGGTAGCACCCATAAGCATCGGCGGTGTTTTGAAAACCGTAACTGCGCAGCGCGTGCAGCACTTCATCCTGAATGGTTTCAATGGTGGGCGGGAAATTCGCGATCAGGCGATGCGGATCGGCATTGAGACAGACCACAACCGCCTCGGCCAGAAACTCCGCTATTTCTTCATCGCTGTTCCAGGCGGCGAAAATCTTCTCGTTAATTCCAGGAAGATAATCGTTCTTAAAACCGCCAATGGATTGGGCTGCGCGCAGGATGGCCTTGCGAATTCGCGCCGCGTCAAATTTTACCAGGGCCCGGTTTCGTTTCTGAACCTTAACAATTCGGTTTTCAACTGGCATCGGAAAGAGGATAGCGGACTTCTGTTGGGTGACAATGACTTTGGGGCGCCCAATCTTACAGAAGGATTTTGCACAGAAGCAAACGAAGGAAACGAAGGGGAAAGCGCAAATGGCTTTCTGCTTTAACCAATCGTGTTTGGCAATGGGGCCTTGTTCGGGTAATCTGCCGGGCAGTGGAAAGCATTCTGGCGAAAGCGCTCGGCCATGACTCGAGCGAGTTGGCGGCGGTTGAAAAGCGCGATTTGTTGGCGCGCTTGCTGGCGCGCCTGGCTCATGAAATTCGGAACCCGCTGAGTTCGCTCGATATCCATGTGCAGTTGCTCGAGGAAGACCTGGGCGCCTTGCCTCCCGCCAAGCGCGACCATCTCATGCCGCGCTTGGAAATTATTCACGGCGAATTGCATCGCCTCGAAAGCTTGGTCGAGCATTTCGTCCAACTGGCCGGCCCTTCGGCAGTCGATCTGGAACCGCTCGATATTGGGCGCATCATCACGCACGTGTGCGACCTGCTGCGGCCCGAGGCAGCCGCGCGCCAGATCGAGATTCGGGCCGAAGTGTCCCCTGCTCTGCTCCGAACGATGGCCGACCCAGTACGGTTGACTCAGGCGCTGCTGAACTTGTTGATTAATGGCCTTCAGGCAGTCGAACGCAAGGGGCGCATCGAGGTCTCCGCTGCCTCCCTCTCCGGAACCATTATGGTCAAAGTGCGCGATAACGGTCCCGGGATTCCCCCCGAAAAGCTCGCGTCGATTTTCGACCCGTACTTTACGACCAAGTCCGAAGGGAGCGGCCTGGGTTTATGGATAGCGCAACAGATCGTTACCGCCCATGGCGGCACTCTCAAAGCCGAGAACGCGCCGGGGGGCGGCGCGATGTTCACCATGGGCTTGCCGGTGGCGCAACAAAAAGCCGAAACAGGCGCTTGAACGCAGATGCCAGGTTCTGCAACAGCCAAAAAAAGACTGTGGACAAATCGAAGGTAAAAATCCTGGTGGTCGATGATGAACAGGGCCTTTGCGCCGGCATCCAAGAGGCGCTCCAGCGCGAAGGGTACATCGTCGATGCCAAAACCGACCCCCAAGCCGCTCTCAAATTAGCCCAGGGCTGCCTGTACAATCTGGTGATTTCGGACCTCAAAATGCCCGGACTAAGCGGGTTGGACCTTCTGGACAAAGTCCGCGCGAACAATCGCGAGACGCTGTTCATCCTGATGACGGCCTTCGGGACGGTCGAGAGCGCGGTTGAAGCCATGAAACAAGGCGCTTACGATTACCTGCCCAAGCCAATCGACATGAAACGACTGCGCGTGCTGGTGCAGAAGGCGCTGGAATATCAGACAGTGGTGGCCGAAAACAACGAATTGCGCCAGCGCCTCCATAGCCGCTCCGAACCGAGCCTGCTGATTGGCGAGAGCGAGCCGATGCGGCTTATCGGTCGGCTCATCGAAGAAGTCGCCGGCAGCGAAGTGACGGTCTTGATCGAAGGGGAGAGCGGGACCGGCAAGGAGATTGTTGCCCGCTCGATCCATCAGCACAGCCCGAGACGAGAGCGCGCTTTTATTTCCGTCAACTGCGCAGCGCTCACTGAGCAACTGCTCGAAGCGGAGTTATTTGGGCATGTGAAAGGGGCCTTCACCGGGGCGGTAGCGACCAAGCCTGGCCGCTTCCAATTGGCCAATGGCGGGACCCTGTTTCTGGACGAGATTGGGGACCTGTCGCCCAAAGGCCAGGGGGACCTGCTCCGGGTCCTGGAGGATGGCGCTTTTCGGATGGTGGGCGGCTCGGAGGTGATTCGGGTCGATGTGCGTGTAATAGCGGCGACCAACAAGAGGCTGCAGGAAGCGGTGCAGGAGGGGAAGTTCAGGGAAGACCTGTTCTACCGGCTGCAAATTGTCCCCATTGCCATGCCGCCGCTACGCGAGCGGGCAGAAGACATTCCGCTGCTGATCGAACGGTTCTTCGAGCACTTTACCGCCAAGCACAAACGCCGGCGCAAAAGGATGTCGCCGGAAGCGCTGCAACTTTGCCAGCGCTTTCCATGGCCGGGCAACGTGCGGCAGTTGCGCAATACCGTCGAGCGCCTGGTGATCACCTGCCGCGAATCGGTTGTCGAGGTCGCGCAATTGCCGGATTTCCTGCGCGATTACGACCGCAACACAACCACCTTCACCGTGCGCCCGGGCACACCCCTGGCTGAAGTGGAGAAGATGCTCATACGCCAGACTCTGACGCATGTCACCAGCAACCGGGAGGAAGCCGCCCGTGCCCTTGGGATTAGCCGGCGCGCGCTGCAATATAAACTGAAACAGTACCGGCTGCTCGATGGAGCATAGGCGCGCGCTGTAGGAGACGACGGAAGGAGTCTCTATCAACAACTTCCGAATAAACCAAGGCGATGGCGGACCATCTCGATCAGAGACTCACTCC
The DNA here is from genome assembly GCA_035946615.1 of Verrucomicrobiia bacterium. Classification (NCBI taxonomy): domain Bacteria; kingdom Pseudomonadati; phylum Verrucomicrobiota; class Verrucomicrobiia; species Verrucomicrobiia bacterium. Next base: position 65,355 of record DASYZB010000048.1, on the reverse strand, counting down.
TTGCGTCGTCTCCTACAAGGGGTTCCTGTTTTTATAGGTCTGAGAAGGGGGCGGAAGGCTGGTTTTGCACGAGCCAAAACTCCTTGACGGAACGGATCAGCACCTTGAGTTTCTCGAAACTCGAAGGTTTCACCAGGTAAGCATTGGCTCCAAGGCGATAGGCTGTTTCCACATCAGCCGCGTTAGTCGAGGCCGTCAGGACGATAACAATCGTGGAATTCAAATCCGGCCTCTCGCGGACGGCCTTCAGCACATCGAGTCCCATCACATAGGGCAGCTTCAAATCCAATAGCACCAAATAAGGCAAAGGATGGCGGCTCCGTTCTGAAAACTTCCCCGTTCCGTTCAAGTAAGCCAATGCCTCCCGTCCGTTATTAGCGACGAATAGCGGGTTCTCGACCCCGGCGGCCTCCAAAGCCGTTTTCATAAACAGCACATCATTGGGATCGTCCTCAACGAGGAGAATCGTCGCATGTGCGGTGACCATCCCTTTAATCTCTACCCGCTCGGCTCTCTTAGCTCAATCCAAAACTTGCTGCCAGCCCCCGGAGAGGACTGCACACCTACTCTCCCGCCCATCCGTTCCACCGCCTTTTGCACGATGGCTAATCCAATGCCCGTCCCTCCGTACTTCTCCACCGGATGAACGCGTTCGAACATGCGGAAAATGCGACTCTGGTGCTTCGGGGCGATTCCCAGGCCATTGTCCTGGACCCAAATGCGCACCCATTTATGGTCGCCGTTCTCGCGGCGAGCGGGCTCCGTCCAGACCTGCACGCGGGGCGCCAGCTCGGGCGCCACAAATTTAACGGCATTGGTCAGCAGATATTGAACCTTTAAGCAACCAGTAAAGGTGCTATCGTCCAGCGTTGAGCGCCGGACAAGGCGCTTCCGAACTTTGTAGGAGACGACGCAGTGCTCCCGTTCCATTTGCCTACGAACCCAAAGTGCGCCATGGTAAGGAGAAAGAAACCTTAATCCTTTTTGGGAGCGCGAATTTATGGACCATGTTGCTACACCAGCGAGGCCAACGGCACGCGGAAGCGATCAACTCGAGCAATTGAAGCAATTTACCAAGGTGGTTGCCGATACGGGCGACTTTGCCACCCTCAAGCAATACGCCCCACAAGACGCCACCACCAACCCCTCGTTAATCCTCAAGGCGGCCCAAATGCCCGGTTACAAGGGTCTTGTCGAAAAGGCTGTGGCCGACCACCGCAAATCCGGAGCAACCGGTCAGGACTTGCTGGACCGCATCATGGATGAGTTGCTGGTCCTGTTCGGCGCCGAGATTCTAAAGATTGTCCCGGGGCGCGTCTCGACCGAGACCGACGCGGACCTCTCATTCGACACGGAGGGCCTGATTGCGAAGGCGCACAAATTTATCGCGCTCTATCAAGAGAGGGGCATCACCCGGGAGCGGGTGTTGATCAAGATTGCATCCACGTGGGAAGGCGTCCGGGCCGCCGAAGTGCTGCAAAAGGAAGGCATCAACTGCAACATGACTCTGTTATTCTCGCTGCCCCAGGCGATTGCATGCGCGGAGGCCAAGGCCAGGCTCATCTCGCCTTTTGTGGGGCGCATCCTCGATTGGTATAAGGCCAAAGAGGGAAGAGATTTCGCGCCCGCCGAGGACCCGGGGGTCCTTTCGGTCGGAGAGATTTATTCTTACTACAAGAAATTCGGTTACTCGACGGAAGTAATGGGCGCCAGTTTTCGCAATAAAGGCGAGATTCTTGAGTTGGCCGGATGCGACCTGCTGACCATCAGCCCCCATTTGTTGGCGGAGCTCAAAGCAAGCACGGAGCCAGTCGAGCGCAAGCTCAGTCCCGAGCAGGCCCGCGCCAGATCAATCGCAAAGATTCCCATGGACGAAAAGAAATTCCGTTGGTTCTTCAATGAGAACGCCATGGCTACCGAGAAGCTCGCCGAAGGCATCCGAACATTCAACGCGGACGCCATGAAGCTCGAGCAGTATCTGGAAACCATGGTATGAACAACGGCATCTCAGCGGTTCTCATTGCGGTGGCGCTGCTCGGGCGGATATGGCCGGCCAGCGCGGCTGGCGCAGAGGGACTCCGGGATGAGTGGGTGGATGCCGATACGGGACATCGCATTATCCGCCTCTCGCGCCTGCCGGGCAGGAGCGAGAGCTTTTATTTCCACCAAAATGCCTTCACGCCGGGCGGTGACAAGATGGTCTTCGCCAATACTCAACCCGGAAGCCCCGCGCGGTTGATCGTTCTTGACTGGGCCACAAAACACCTCGAACCGCTCACCGAACCCAGCGTCCGGAATCCGTTTGTCGGACGCCACCGCCGCACCGTTTATTACCAGCGGCGCGGAGGGTTTTATGCCACCGACCTGGATACCCATCACACCCGCCTGATTGCCTCATTAACGGCAGGCGCGGGCATCGGAACGGTCAACGCGGACGAGACGCTCGCAGCGGGCAGCTTTACCGAGCCGGGCGGGCCGCCAATCGATCGGAGCGGTCCCAAGTCGGCCTGGTTCGACAAGATTTACGAGGCCAAACAACCGCAATGGCTTTACACGCTGGACCTGGCTTCGGGCAAAACCAACGCCTTCTATCGCTACGCCGGCTGGTTGAATCATCTCCAATTCTCGCCGGTTGACCCCGGTCTGCTGATGTTCTGCCACGAGGGCCCCTGGCATAAGGTGGATCGCATCTGGACGATCCGCACCGATGGCAGCGGCCTGCGGCTGGTGCATCGGCGCAGCGTTCCGATGGAAATCGCCGGACACGAGTTTTGGGCGGCGGACGGACAGAGCATCTGGTTTGATCTGCAGGTGCCGCGTGGGCAGGTCTTTTTCCTGGCGGGCGTCGAGTTGGCCTCGGGAAAAGAGACGCGCTACCCCATCGAGCGCGATCAATGGTCTGTGCATTTTAATATCTCGCGCGATGGCGCCCGTTTTGCCGGCGACGGCGGCGCCCCCAACATGGTCGCCCGCGCCAAGGATGGGAAATGGATTTGGCTCTTCACGCCAGAACCGAGCACGACTCTCAAAGCCGAGCGGCTCGTCAATATGCATGCCCATAACTATTCCCTCGAGCCCAACGTGAATTTCACGCCCGATGGCAAATGGATTGTTTTCAGGGGGAATTTCGATGGGTCACCCCAAGTGTATGCGGTTGAGGTGAAGGGGGGCAGGAGGGCCGAGTTCCCACGAGGCCCCGATCGACATGGAGCGGGAGAGGGGTAAAAGGCCGCTTTAATAAGGTTGGCTAGGGCTTCAAATATCGTGTAACTTTAATAACATGAGAGGGCATATTTTATTGGTGCTGGGAGTGGCGGTGAACCTTGCATCGAGGGCTCTTGCGTATGACTACGCGATCGGCGCGGATGTCTCCTTTCTTAAACAGGCAGAGGATGGTGGCACGGTTTTTAAGGACGGCGGCCAGCCCGAGGCGGGTCTTCAAATTCTTAAGGACCACGGTTATAACTGGATTCGCCTGAGGTTATTTCACACCCCAACGCGCTTGCCCAATAATCTCCAATACACCATCGCTTCGGCGCAGGCCGCAAAAAAGCTCGGGTTCAAATTTCTGCTGGATTTTCATTACTCGGATACGTGGGCCGATCCGGGCAAGCAATTCATTCCAAGAGCCTGGCAGCAGTTCTCCCATTCCAACCTGGTGACGGCGGTGTTGGATTATTCGCGAGATTCCATTGAGGCACTACGTGCTGCGGGCGTGCTGCCGGACATGGTCCAGATCGGCAACGAAATCAGCCACGGTATGCTCTGGCCGGACGGCAAGCTGCCGGAGAACTGGGATAACCTCGCGCAATTGATCAACGCGGGCATCCAGGGAGTCCAGGCCAGCTGTGGTCCCGGGCCGCAACCAAGAATCATGATTCACATTGACCGCGGCGGGGACCGTGCCAGCACGGAGCGGTTCTTTGACAAGCTGAATTCCTATGGAGTGGCTTACGATGTTATTGGCCAATCCTATTATCCCTGGTGGCAGGGCAGCCTGCTGGACCTGCGCGAGAATCTCGCTTTCATGGCGCGGAAATACCAGAAGGACATCATCGTGGTGGAGACCGCCTACAATTGGCGGCCCGCCGAATACATGGGCAAACCGGCCCCATTTCCAGAGACTGCTGAAGGTCAAAAGGCGTTTTTGGAAGCGCTCAATCGAGTCGTTCTGGCAACTCCCAATCAACGTGGCAAAGGATTGTTCTGGTGGGAACCGGCGGTGGCCACCGGGCCGAAGAACCGCGGGATGTTCGACGCCGGGTATGATGCTTTGCCGGTCATTACTGTGTTCGACTCATGGACCCGGAAGTGAGCCACGACACGGGTGAGGCGTTCGACAGTTAAAAGGCTTGATTCGACTGTCCGCCACCAGGTCCCGCCCTGCTCTTTTGGAAACGCGTTCAGGCGTTGTCTTCAGGCGGATTCTCCCACTCCGGATAGACTTCGGGCTTGAGCTGGCCGCGCCGAATGAGTTCCTGCAGGTCGCGAATGATGGTCCGGCGCGCCACGCCGAACTGGCGCGCCAAGGCGGAGATGTTCGGACGCGCGCGGGATTTGGCCAGGCTCTCGCGGATATGATTCTGCCGGTTCAACCGGTCTGTCGAGCGGCTAAAGAGATCGAGGGCATCGACGCGATGGACCCGTTCGAGGGCCTCGAATTGGCGCACCACTTCGTGCTCGCCACATTCCTTCAGGGCGGTCTGGACGGTGCGCTGAAGGACGCGGATATCGACCGGCTTGGTCAGACAGTAATGCGCCCGGCGCGGTCCTTGCAGTGCCTGCAATTGCTCGTGAACTTCGAGTGCGCCTGAGACGACAATAATCGGGACAAACGGCAACAGTTCCTTGAATTCGGGAAGAAAATCCAGCCCCAGTTCGCCTTTATCCAGGACATGGTCCAGGATGAGCACGTCGGGTGGGCGGATTGGGATGAGAGCCAAGGCCTCGCTTCCGCTTCGGACGCGAAGGAGTTGATATTTAGTGAGGGCCTCTTCGTAAATCTCGTATTGGAGATCGTCGTCTTCGATGATGAGAATGAGTGGAGGATTCATAATAAGGGGGATTGGCGAGGCGGCTCCGGTGTTTTTTCATTCACCGGCAGGATGAGGCTAAAGGTGCTGCCATGGTCCAACCGGGATTTCACGGCAAGACCAGCCCCCAATTTGCGCGCCAGTTCATAAGCCATCGACAGGCCCAAGCCGGTGCCGCGGTGGGTCGAAAGGGCTTTGGTAGTAAAAAACGGCTCGAAAATTCGGGTCAGGTTTTCCGAGGGAATGCCGCAGCCGTAATCTTTCACCTCAATCCAGACATAGCGCGAGGCGGTCGATGGCGCCAGGACCGCGTCGGCAGGGGCCTTCTCCAATGGGGACGTGCGGATAACCACTTGCTTGTTTTGGGCCTGCGCCTCAGCCGCGTTAAAGATGAAGTTAAGCAGGATTTGCTGGATAATGTCCTTCGAGGCGGATACCGCAGGCAGACCAGCCGCCGGCTCGAAGCGTACCTGGACTTCGCGCAGAAAGCGGTCACCGAGCAATTTGAGGGTGTCCTCGACCACCGCGTTGATTTCGCAAGGCTCGGCTTGTTGCCCGGACTCGCGGCTGAATCCCAACATGGCTTTGACCATGCCGGCCCCCTGCTCGACTACCAGCTTGATGCGGTCGGCGCGCGTGCGGACCTTGTCCGGGTTATCGAGGTTGTCTTCTATGATTTGGGCGGAGCCTTTGACAATCGAGAGAATATTGTTGAAATCATGCGCAATGCCTGCAGCAAGCGTTCCCAGGGCGGTCATTTTTTGGCTTTGTAACAATTGGCGATTGGCCAGGTCGAGCTGGGCTGTCCGCTCATTGACCTTCTTCTCGATATCCGCGTAGCTGTGCAAAAGGCGCCGGTGCCGGTTGAACGCAAGGCCCGCAAAGAAGAGCGCGCCGACCAGGCCGGCTACCGATATGGCCACCAGCCGCCCCTCTTTGTACCACGGTAGGACCACGGTAAAATCGAGCCGCGCCGGTTTGCCGATGTTGCAATTGCGGTCCATGGCGCGGACCTGAAAGTAATGCATGCCGGCCGGGAGTTCGGCGAACGAGACGCGGGTAGCCTCCTGGAAGGGAGACCATTCTCGTTCGTCCAGGCGGTAGGAGTAAAGGAGCCGCTCGGGTGGGGTGAACTTCCATTTATCGATGCCGCTAAAGAGCATGGTAATGGTGCTGCCTTCGGCGGAGCTGTTCTTCTCCCCGCCCAGCTTCTGAACGAAGGCCTCTGGCGGGTCACGGTCGGCTTTTGGATTGTAAAGGCGCAAGCCGTGCGTGGTGGCGGCCCAAAGCTGGTCGCCCTGCTCGAAGACCTCCCGCACGGTGGTGGTGGGAAGCCCCTCTTCGATTCCGTTTTCTATCCAGCCACCCTGAAAATAGCGGTGCAGGCCATTGTTCGAGGCAACCCAGATCGTGCCATCGCGCGTGCGCACAAAGGCGTTGATCCGATCAAAATCCCCGCGCACAACCGCCCAGGCATGACCGTCGAATTCCCAAATCTGCTCTTGTGTGGCGCACCAGACCTTTCCCTCGGGCATCTCAACAAACCCCACGACAGCCGCCGGGGTCGTTTTGTCAGCGGATGCAAAAACCCGCCACAACTTTTCATGAAGATACGCCGTCCCAAACTCGCCGCTAATCCATAAATCACCGTTCTGCGCGGCCAAAGCGGTTGAAAGGTTAGTGCCAAGTTGGGCGGGAGGAGGGCTGGCGAGCGGCTCAAAAGCGAGGCCATCGTACTTTTCCAGCGCGCAATTGCCCTTAGTGTCCAAAGCCGAGACGCAGAGAGTGCCGTCGCGCAACAATCCTAAAGCCCTGAAATGCCGGGTAGGAGTTCCCTGCGGCACAGGATAAAAACGGCCTTCGAGCGGTTGGAATCCGAAAAGTTGATCGCGCATCCCGGACTCGGCGTCGCCGGCGTCCAGCACCAGGGTGCCATTGCCCAATGCGAATATGGCCCGGGGTTGAAGCCGGAACCTGTTTAGAACCGGCAAGGAGAATTCCTTCAGCTCCTGCTCGCTCAGAGAATACAGTTTGCCCCCTGCGACGAACCACAAACGGTCAGGCGTATCCGACGCCAGGCAATGCACAGAGCCGGCCAACTTGCGCACAGACCGTGGACCGCCCCAGCTCAGTTGCGCATAGCGAAACAAGCCGTCTGAGGTGGCTAACCAGAAAGCCCCGCTGGGCTCGATGGCCACATCAAAGTACTGCCGGGCAAAGATTTCATCGTTCTCAGTTAACTCAGCGCTGCCGGGCTCCCATTGCCAGAGAGCGTTCATGGTGGTAGCCCAACCGTTCTGGTCGGGGCCGCGCCAGGCCTGCCGCAGGCGCTCCAACACAGGAGGACTGACCAGCCAACGTTGAGAATCAAAATAGACGAGCAGTTTTTGACGATTCGTGGATGATTCGGCCATCGCCACGACACCCCCATCCACATCTTCCCGAGGATTGAGCAGGTCGTGCAGCCGCTCATTCTCAGGGACCGGGTACTCGTGCCACTCGGTCGTCGGCGTGAGCATTCGCAGCGGTCCCGGGATTCTAGCCAGACCGCTTGCCCCGGAGACCCACAGCCCGCCATCGTGCGCCGGGGCCAGACCCAGGAACCGTCGCAAAGAGGTGTCCCGCGCCCAGCGCAAAACTCGCGTCCGGGGTTGCTCGGGGCGGTCACAATTGAGTTCGAGCAGCCGGTCCGACAGCAGTAGAATCACCAGCCCATGGCGAACGGGGCATAAAGGGACCGGGTCGATGACGCCGGCCATTGGCCGGTTAGTTTGCGCGGCAATCTCGGGAACCGGGTAAAATGCCCAGTTACCGTCGCGGTACTCCTGAAGGCCGCCGGGGACAACCGACCAAAGTTGTCCGCCGGGGCTTTGGTAAGCGCGGCTTTGAACCATCTCGGGCGCCGGGATCTCGCTCACCTCGTAACCGTCCAGGACCGTCAGCAGAGGAAGGTTGTAATGGCGGGCAACGACTTTGCCCAGCGCCGAGACAGTCACCGAGACGCAGGCCGACTCCGGCAGCCCATCGGTAACCCGGTACACGCGCCAATTCGAGCCCTTCTGACCCCAGCACAAGGGCAACATCGCCAGCACCACGGCGACGACTAATACCGACCTTCGCCTGAACATCATCCGTTGAGGGATTCTCGCGGAGAATCGCGTCTCCATTATCTCTCCGCAGGCCAAAGGACGCAATCAAACAAAAGTCCAACCATTGCGCTTTGGCCCGCTTTTAGCTATCGTCTGCCCCGCATGGAAGCCGGTGAGAGAGAAATTTGCGCTTATTTGAAGAGTTGGCCCGGGCAATTTGTGTCCGTGGTCCAAATCTGCCGGCGAGCTGGCAACCGGCGGCAGTTTCAGGAGAACCCGAACTGGGCGGTGCCCTTGCTGGCGACCATGCTCGACAAGAAGGTCGTCGAGTGCGATGCCTACAATCGCTATCGGCTTAAGCCGCCTGAGAAGAAGAGAAAGGTGTTTATGTCACCCGAGCTTAAAAAGATTCTGGAAAAGGCGGGCCGCACCTTCGACGTTGATGAGAGCGCCGCCGGCCCCGGCGACCCTGGGATTTAGAGCCTTCGGGCCATCGGTTGGAGATGGTTGGCGAACCATTCGGAGGCCATTTTGGCGACGATTTCCAGCGCCCCCGGTTCCTCGAAGAGGTGCGAAGCGCCGGGGATAATGCGCAGGGCCTTTTCACACTTTAGCTTGTCATAGGCCTCTTCATTCAATGGGAGAACGGGTATATCATCTCCACCCACGAGCAGAAGGGTTGGGGCCAAAACGCGTTCGAGGGCAGCGCCGGCCAGGTCGGGCCGGCCACCGCGGGAGACAACCGCTCGGATGAGTTCACGCAGTTCGGCGGCTGCCACCAGCGCGGCGGCAGCCCCCGTGCTCGACCCAAAGAAGCCGACGGCCAGATCGCGGGTGGTGCATTGGTCCAAAGCCCAACGGGTCGCCCCAGCCAGGCGTTTGGCCAGAAGCGGTATATCGAATCGCAAATGCCGGGTTTGGGCCTCTGCTTGCTCTTCGGCGGGGGTCAGCAGGTCCATTAACAATGTGCCCAGACCTGCCTTTTGCAAGGTGCGGGCGACAAACTGGTTGCGGGAGCTATGCCGACTGCTGCCGCTGCCGTGAGCGAAGACGACCAAGCCCAACGCTTCACCAGGCAAATCGATTTGGGCTTCGAGTTGGACGCCTCTCAGCGGAATGACAACTTCTTGTGCGCTCATAAAACGGTCCTTTCGACCTTGAACCAGCCGCCCTAGCGGCTACGAACCAATATAGCCCCTTTGGCGCACCGGTGCAGCAACGAAGAGCAGCAACATCGACAATTCGGCCCTGTTCGGCAGGTTGAAGTTCAAGTCCGCATTCAACTTGCCACATCCCAAACCCGGGCGATACATTGTCACCTGCTCGTTCGTGAGTACCCAGTGGCCGATGTTGCGGAATCGGCAGACGCGCCAGGTTCAATTTTTTGCATGAAAACAAAAGAAAAAATGCTGTTTTCACTCGTCTCCATTCTCACCTTCGGGATTCTTCAATCTCTTGAACTTCACGCGGCTGAGGCGGTCCCGATTTTTGACGGCAAATCGCTGAACGGCTGGGAGGGCAACATCACGAACTGGCGCGTCGAGCGCGGCGCGATTGTCGGCGGCGAATTAGATAGAAAACAACCCCACAACGAATTTCTAGCCACAACCAAGGAATTCGGAGATTTTGAGCTCCGCTTGCAATACAAAATCGAAGGCTCCAACGGCTTCGTGAATGGCGGTGTTCAGTTTTGGTCCCAGCGCGTGCCGAACAATTTCGAAGTTTCAGGATACCAGGCCGATCTTGGCGCCGCTACCGATGGAAACCTATATGACGAAAGCCGCCGGAACAAAAACCTCGTCGAAGTTCCGAGGGACATCCTCGAAAAAGCCCTCAAACCCGGCGCCTGGAACGATTACCGGATTCGCGCCGAAGGTTCGCATATTCAATTGTGGTTGAATGGCGTTAAAACGGTCGATTACATGGAACCCGACGCGTCAATCCCGCGCCACGGAATCATCGCGCTGCAAATCCACGGCGGCGCATATACAAAAGTGCAATATCGGAAACTGGTCCTCAAAGAATTGGTCGAAACCGCAGGCTTAAACTTGGCGGAACACGGCCAAACAAAATACTCAATCATCGTCGCGCCCGACGCCACCACCACCGTTAAACACGCGGCGCAGGAACTTTCCGATGATCTTAAGGAAATCTCCGGCGCAGATTTTCCAGTCCTAACCGAGAAACGCCACGGCCCATCAATTTTCGTCGGCGCATGCCCCTGGCTTCCGTCCGCATTCAACAAAGTGCGCCTGGATGACTTAACGGACGAAGCATTCGTCATTCGTTCATCGGGGCGCAATCTTCTTTTGGCAGGGCACGGTGATCGCGGCACGCTGTACGCGGTCTATAGTTTCGTCGAAGACAAACTCGGCGCCCGCTGGTACGCGCCCGATGCAACCTTTTTTCCCCATCGCGACACCATCCGCCTCGCCAGCCTGAGTGAAACTCAAATCCCCGCCTTTAGCTACCGCAACACCGATGAAACAATCGTTCACATTCCCGGCCACGCCCAATGGGATGCGCACCTCAAACTCAACGGCATGAGTGTTCCTGACGAACCGGACCTCGGCGGCATCAACAGGCTCTTCAACGGTGCGGAGAATTTCTACGACCTCGTCCCGCCCAGCCGTTATTTCGCCGGCCATCCGGAATATTTCAGCTTGGTTAAGGGCAAACGAAAATCCTCGCCCGATTCTCAACTCTGTCTCAGCAATCCCGACGTTTTCAAATTGGTTGTAGCCGCGCTAATTGCCGAAGCGAAAGCCAGTCCACAAGAACTGACACTCGGCCTTTCACCCAATGACGCCACGCATGGCAATTGCCAGTGCGATGCCTGCAAGGCCGCTGATGCAAAATTTGGTTCCCCGGGCGGAACATTGCTCGATTTCGTCAACAAAGTCGCCGCCGCAGTGCAGGCCTCGTTCCCGGATCGAAAAATTTGGGTCGAAACCCTCGCGTATCAGTACACCCAAAAAGCCCCAACGCCCGAAGCCATCGCTCCTGCTGATAACGTCCTCGTCTGCCTTGCTCCCATTTATGCTTGCGACGGACATTCTCTCGCTGCTGATCCTCAAAACAAAGCCTCCAACCAGGCATTGCTCGATTGGGAAAAGGTCGCCCCCGGCCATCTTCAAATCTGGCATTACGTCGTGAATTTCGCCCATTATCTCCAGCCTTATCCAGATTGGGATGAAATCGGCGCTGACATGGAATACTATCGGGACAATGGCGTTTCTGGAATGTATTGCGAGGGCGATTCGGCCTCTGGTTGCGATTTCCAGCCGATGCATACTTGGGTGATGGCGCACCTCTTCTGGAATCCGCGTCAGGACGTCTGGTCTTTGGTGCGGGATTTTTGCAACGGCTACTTCGGGAAAGCCGGCGCGGAGATGTACGCCTATCAACGGCTGTTTCATGAGCGCCTCCAGCAACCCGGCGTTCACCTTCATCTTTATGATCCGCCAACCTCTTCGCTATTCAGCGCGGACTTGCTCAAATCCGCTAACGCACTCGTCGAGCGCGCTGAAGCGGACGCAGAAAACGAAACAATCCGTAATCGCGTTCAGGAAACCCGCATGGGTCTTCGTTATATCTACCTTGCGACACACATTCCCGACTCTAACACCGCTCCGGACCAACGCGGCGCGTATCGAACCAAACTCAATTCGTTCATCGCCGACCTCGCGCGATTCAACATCACCTCACTTTCCGAAGGGCATAGCGCGGAGGAATGGATAAAGAGATTCAAGGCTGCCGCCGGCGAGTAGATTAATAGGCCTTGTGTTTTCCTCGCGTTGTAGAAAGCCAAACCCGCCCCGGGTGGGCTGGTCAGGCATATTCATTGACGTATTCTCCCCAGGTTGTCACGATTGATGCCGTTAGGTTTCGGGACTGAAATTCTATCTATGAAAGCGCCCGCTTACAGGATACTTCCTTCTGAGATCGCCTTCAGCGCCCCTTCCTTGGTTGCCAAGGTGGTGTGGACATGGAAGCACGGCTTGACCTTCGCCGCAAAGGTGAATGTATGACCGTGCTGGCATGCGATTTGGGCGGAACGCGGTTGAAGATTGGCCTGGTGCGTCAGGCCCAGGTGTTGGCGCAGGCACTGAAGCCGGCGAAGTCGCAGCAGGGCCTGAGGCCGCAACTGCCGATGCTCAAGGCTGTCTGGCTGCGCCTTTTAGAGAAACAGAACATCTCGCTGGCGAATTGCGGCGGCATCAGCGTTGCGTTTCCAAGTCTGGTGGATACGGGCAGTGGCCGCGTGCTGGCCGAATACGGAAAGTTTACCGACGCGCCTCATATAGACCTGCGGTCTTGGGCATTGAAGGAATTGGGGCTGCCATTGGCAATTGAAAACGATGCGCGCATGGCGCTGATCGGCGAATGGCGCGCTGGGGCGGGCCGGGGCGTGGATAATCTGGCGATGATTACCCTTGGAACCGGTCTCGGCACGGCCGCTATAATTGAGGGCAATGTACTCCGAGGAAAACACGGGCAGGCCGGTGTGCTCTGCGGCCATTCGACTGTGCGCTACGGTGGACGCGCCTGCAATTGCGGCAATATCGGCTGCGCGGAGGCCGAAGCCTCCACGGCGTTTCTCCTGGAGATGGCAAGCGGTTTGCGCGATTTCGAGCACAGCTCCATGCGCAATGCCACAACGCTCGATTACGAGTTGATCTTTAAGCACTCCGCCTCTGGCGATGAGTGCGCCGTCGCTTTGCGCGATCACAGCATTCAGGTATGGAGTGCGCTGGCGGTCAATCTTATCCACGCTTACGATCCGGAGATGTTGATCTTGGGCGGCGGCATCATGGCCAGCGCGGATGTCATCCTGCCTGCGGTGGCGAGCTACGTTTCACGCCATGCGCACACCACCTGGGGCAAGGTGCGAGTGGTGGCGTCCCAGTTGGGCGACCTGGCAGGGCTCGTTGCCGCCGAATGGTTGGTCCAAGAGCAATTGGGCCTCACGCCGGAGCGCCAGTCCGACTGTACCCTCGCAGGAGCACCTAACCATCCGACCCGAACGCCTCAGTAACTACGAATGTTCAACTCCAAGCAAATCCTTTCCAGCTTTGATCCCGCAAACGGAACGATTTCGGGTTTGGTCAAAGTCGAGCGCCATTTAAGCGACTTGCGGGGCTGCTTCGTTGACCTGGCCGCTTATGAGCGCACGCTGGCGCTGGGCAATCCTGTGCTGTACAGCGTTGCCGCGGCTGAGCTGGGGAGTGGCCCGGGTGATTTGAATTATGCCGTTGGCCTGATTATGCCCGGAAGGGTGGGGGACGAGTACTTCATGACCAAGGGCCACCTGCATGCGTGGCGCGAGGCGGCGGAGATTTATATTGGCCTGAGCGGCCAAGGCGTGATGCTGTTGGAGGATGAGGCCACCGGCGAGAGCCAAATGGCGCCTTTGCGCTCCAACCAAGTGGTGTATGTCCCAGGCAAAACTGCGCATCGCACGATGAATACGGGCCAGGCGCCATTGAGCTATCTGGGCATTTATCCCGCAAAAGCCGGGCATGACTACGATGCGATTGCCAGCAGGAATTTTCGGTGCGTTGTCATCGAGCACGATGGCCGGCCCATCATGGTCGAAAGAAAAGGCGTCTTATGAAGAACCATGTCTCAAAGCCTATTCCCGACGAAAAACATCGAGTCGGTCTTGTCGAGCGTCCTTGGGGCTGTTTCAAACAATATGCTCTTAACCAGGACTGCACCGTGAGCTTGATGACGGTAAGCCCCGGCCAGCGGCTCAGCCTGCAATCCCACACCGGTCGCGCCGAGTTATGGATTATCATGGACGATGGCGCGCGAGTGCAGGTCGGCGACGCCGAGAGAGATTATCGCGCCGGCGATGAAATCTGGATTGCCGTCGGGGAAAAGCACCGTCTGTCTTGTGTTGGGGCCGAACCGGTGCGCGTCTTGGAGGTAGCCTTTGGCAATTGGCAACAGGAGGACATCACCCGGTACTCGGACGATTACGCAAGGGCCTAATGAGAACACAACGGCACCCATCCCGAGGGCTGACCGGCCTGGCCTCCGTGGCCCTCTTATGCCTTGGGTTGCAGGCTGTGAATAGCGCGCCAGAACGGCTGCGCAACGTCCTTTCGCTCGATGGAACCTGGCAGATTGCCGAAGGAAAAATGGACCAGGTTCCCGTCTCCTTTGAACGCACAGTGCCGGTGCCTGGCTTGGTCGCGCTGGCCACCCCGGAGTTTGCCAACCCACCAGGGCCGAAGGTCACCGAGCGGAACAAAATTAACCAGAAAGACCCCAAGCGTGACGCGTTTTGGTACCGGCGCACATTCCGACTCGATCAACCGCTGCGCGCCGTTGCTTTGCTGAAGGTCCGCAAGGCCATGTTCGGCACGCGAGTGATCCTGAATGGCCAAGTGCTTGGTGATCATTTGCCAAGCTTCACCGCGGGCTGTTTCGACGCGAAGGCTGCCTTGAAAGCCGGTCAGAACGAGTTGCTGATCCGGGTCGGGGCGGATCGCGATGCGGTGGGACCACGCTTTCCAAACGGATTCGACTACGAGAAAGAGCGGTACATTCCCGGCATCTTCGATTCCGTGGAGCTGATCCTCTCCGGCACGCCCCACTTCACGCAGGTGCAGGCTGCGCCGGACATCGCCACGGGCGCCGTGCGCGTGCAAGCGGTCCTGCGCAACGATGGGGAGGCGGTACGCACCGTGGTTAATTTCACCGTGCGCGAGGCCAAATCGGGCCGTGAAGCTGGACGCCTGAGCACCGAGTCCTTGAGCATTGAGAAAGGCGCGGAGACAACCGTTGATGTGCGTATTCCCGTCGCTGGCTGCCACCTATGGTCGCCGGAGGAGCCATTCCTCTACACGCTGGAGGCCGAAAACGGCGCTGATCGATTCCAGACCCGCTTCGGGATGCGGGAACTCAGGTTCGATCCTGCAACAGGCCATGCGAGGCTGAATGGCAAACCGTATTTCATGCGCGGGAGTAACATCACGCTTTACCGGTTTTTCGAGGACAGCCAGTGCAAGGACTTGCCCTGGCGCAACGCGTGGGTGCGGCTGCTCCTTCAGCGGGTTAAGCAGATGCACTGGAATAGCCTCCGTTGCTGCATCGGTTTTCCGCCCGAGGCGTGGTATGACGCCGCCGACGAGCTTGGCATCCTCATCCAGGACGAGTTTCCGGTCTGGTATGGCGGTTCGGGCTGGAGCACCTGGCCCAAGGAATTGAAGAGCGGCGAACTGGCCCTCGAATATGCCGAGTGGATGAGAGAGCGGTGGAACCATCCCTGCGTCGTCGTGTGGGACGCCAGCAACGAAACGGCCAGTCCCGAAACGGGCCTGGCCATCAAAAAGGTCCGGGACCTCGACCTGTCTCATCGGCCCTGGGACAATAGTTACTCTGATCCGATGGAGCCAGGCGACGTATTCGAGTCTCATCCCTACCACTTTAATCCTAATTTCCGGCTATCTGACCTGGCTACGACCGACCCTGTCCCCCAAGGCAATCAAGTTCATAACGATGGCAAACACGCCGTCATTATCAATGAATACGGCTGGCATTGGGTCAACCGGGACGGCACACCGACGACTCTAACGCGCGAGCTGTACCGCGTTGTGCTGGGCGAACGGGCCACCGCCGCGCAACGCTTCCATATGCAGGCCACCTGGCTGGCCGCGGACACCGAATTTTGGCGTGCTCATCGTAAAGCGGCCGCAGTGCTTCATTTCACCATGCTGGGTTATTCGAGGCCGGACGGGCAGACCTGCGACCATTGGAAACCGGGCGGCGTCGAGGAGCTCCAATGGGAGCCTGAGTTTTACCGTTACGTACGCGACGCGTTCGCTCCCGTGGGGCTGATGGTGGATTTCTGGAAGGACAGGAACATTTGCAAGACCCAATCGCGCGTGCCGATCATCCTTATCGACGATCTCGACCGGCCTTGGGGCGGCTCTGTCAGTCTGCGGCTCTACAAGGCTCAGGAGGCAGTCTCGATTTTCGAGATGAAGCAGGAAGCAAGTGTTGGAGCTTTCGGCCAGGCGACAATAGAGTTCGAGGTGACTTGGCCCAAATCGCCGGGCCAATATGTGCTCGATGCCGCATTGCGCGGCGTGGATGGTCAAACCGTCCATAGTGTGCGCGAATTGGAGACGATCGGCCCGAGGGCGTTGGGCTTGGCTTATCGCAAACCGGCCTCAGCGTCCTCGAGTCAAGCCAAAGAATACTTGCCGGCCAACGCGGTGGACGGCGATACAGCCACCTACTGGTCTTCGACCTTTGCTGATCCTGCCTGGCTCGCGGTGGACTTGGGCGAGCTTTCCACGATTAGCCGTGTTCGCATCACTTGGGAACGGGCCTACTCGAGGGAATTTGAGGTCCAAGTCTCGTCTGACGGCCAGAACTGGATTGGCGTGTTCACGGAGAAAAACTGCAAAGGCGGTGTCAGCGAAATTAAACTTGCTCCCCTCAGGGCGCGGCATGTCCGCATCTGGTGCGTCAAGCGAGCGACGCAATGGGGCCATGCAATTCGCGAACTTGAGGTCTTCTCATAGCTCAGCGTGAGGAAAAGAAGAAAATTCGTGTTGATTAGCCCTCACTCGAAATCCCATTGTGCGCGCGCCATATAAATTATTCCCTGCGCTTGCCTCGGTCGTGTTGCTCTCGGCGATGCCTTTGTTCGCAACCGAAGAGCGGATTTGGAATTTGGGCGAGCCGGATCGCTCTGACCATGAATTCAACACGGCCATGAACATTCGCGCCCACCCTTCAGTCGTGGTGCAAATCGGAACCGGGAACGAAGCCGGGCAATGGCCGCATTTCCAACCCGCTTCGGGCAACGGCGCCTTTGGGCAACATCTCTATCGCTATTCGTTGGATTTCAATCTTCCAGCCCCCGCCCTGCGCGGGATTTTTTATTTGGACTTGAATCTGTTGTTTCGCCAACCGCGCACGCCGGCCTTGGAATTGGAAGTCAACGGCCAGCGCGGCCGCTATTACTTCGAGCCAGAGCCGATGTTCGCCCTTGGCGCCATCAGCGACGAATTCAATCCCATCCGTTCGGTGGCAGGGCGCAAGATTGCCCTGCCCGCGTCCTGTTTTCGCGCGGGGAAAAATCGCATCACATTTGCGGGCGTGGATGACCCGCCGGTAGTCGTCACCAACCAAAATGTGGGCGGCGATGGCGATTCCGGCTTCTATTACGATTCTCTCGCGCTCACACACGACCCGAATGCCACATGGGATGCAAAGGTGCAGGTCCGCCTGACGCCGTCCGTTTTCTATCGCAAGACCGCGAAAAGTGTCGAGGAAGAATGCCCGTTGACCATCAGCTTTCCAAGCGAGTGGCCCGGCGGTGAGGCGCGCGTGACCATTGGCAGGTTCACCACGCAATTCAAAGTCCCAAAGCCCGCTGAATTTGGCGAAGCACGCTACACGATGCTAGTTCCCGGCCAAGAGCCGGCATGCACCGCCCAAATTGTGTTGTCGGACAATTTGCCAGACCATAATTCAGCCGCCAATGAACACACTTTCGCTGTGAATTTCGTCCCGGCGCGAAAGTGGAAACTTTACTACGCGCCGCACGAGCACATGGACGTCGGCTACACGGATTATCGCGCCAAGGTAGCCGAGTTGCATGCGCGCAACGCAGATCAGTTACTGAACGTTTTGGAGCAGCATCCGGATTATCGTTTCAACTTCGATGGCGGCTGGGTGATGGACCAATGGCTGGACTGGCGTTCACCTCGCGATATCGCCCGAATCGAGCCCCACGTCCGCGCGGGGCAAATTGCGGTGAATGGCTTTTACGATTGTCCCGCCACCGCGTATCCCTCGCTCGAAGGAAACATTCGCAATCTCTACTACGGCAGGGAGCTGCAAAAACGCTTTGGCATTCCATTTGATTTCGCGCTCATTTCGGATGTTCCTTCGGTTTCCTGGTCGATCCCTTCGATTCTGGCGTCGGCTGGCATCCGGTACTTTGCCGATGGTGGCAACCAGGACCGCGGCCCGTTGCTCGCGAGTGGACATTGGAATGTGCGCTCGCCTTTTTGGTGGGAAGGGCCGGATGGGCAGCGCGTGCTCGCTTGGTTCTCCGCCCATTACCATCAACTCAAAGCCCTTTGCGGCCTGCCGCCCACCATTGAATCGGGCAGGGGCGGTGTAGCGCGGTTCCTTCGCGCCTACGAACTGGCCGATTACAAGCCCGACGCCGTGCTGGTTTATGGCACCCAGGTCGAAAACCTGCCCACGGACTATGATGACGCGGCTTTCGTGGAACGCTGGAACGCACACTTTGCCTATCCCAGGCTTATCACCTGCCGCTTTTCGGAGTTCTTTCAATACATTGAAAAACATTACGGCGAGAGCCTCCCGGTGGTGCGCGGCACCGGGGGCGCTTACTGGGCCGATAACTTTGGCATTCTCGCCGCAGCCACCGCGCGCGACCGCGCCAACCAAACGCGCGCCCTCAGCGCGGAAACGCTGGCCACCCTCACCACCACCACGGACCCCAACCTGCGTTTTGCGCGCGAATTGGATCACGACATCTGGCGGAATTTGCTCCTCTATGGCGAACATAACTTCGGCACGGGCAACACCGCGACTCAACCGGCTCGCGACGAGGTGATCGGCGTGGTCAATGAGAAACAGAATTACACCCTCCGGGCAGCAGAGGAGATCGACAAGTGGATGCGTCACAGCATGAGCCAACTCGCCGACCAGATACAAACCGAAGGCCAAGACCTGATTGTGTTCAATCCCCTGAGTTGGCAGCGAAGCGGGCTGGTCGGTTTCCAATTGAATGACGGGGCAACCCTGACCGACGTGGCCACCGGACATCCGGTGGGCTACGAGATGCTCGATGGGACCAATGGCTACCAGGCCATCCGCTTTTGGGCGCGGGACGTTCCACCAGCCGGTTACAAGGTCTATCATCTCGGGCACGGCCCCACCCTCCAGTCCAGTCCCGCCGAGCAAACGGCCAGTAACGTCGTGGAGAATCGCTTTTACAGGATCACCCTGGATGCCGAGCACGCCGCCATCAAGAGCATTTATGACAAGCAACTGGAACGAGAGCTCGTAGATTCCGCCAGTCCGTACTTGGCCAATGAATATCTTTTCGTCAGCGGCGGAGAACAGTCGCGGTTGCTGCACCCCTTTCACTGGCTGCCCGAGCCTCAACTGGTCATTCACCCGGCGGAGCGTGGGGTTCTGATTGGTATTGAAAAAACCCCATGGGGCCCGAAAATTCGCATGACCGCTTCGGCCACGCACACGCCCCGGATCTCAACGGATATTTTGCTGCCCGACGACGTGAAGGAGATTGAAATAAGCGATCACATTCAGGTGGACTTGCTCTATTCCAAGCAGGCTTGTTATTTCGCCTTTCCTTGGGCAATGCCGAAGCCGACGTTCCGCTACGATATTGCCGACGGTTTCGTGAATCCCGCCAAGGACTTGCTCGAAGGCGGCTGTAGTGATTGGTTTGCGATCCAAAGTGTGGTGAATGTCGAGGATGGCAGTGCTTCGGTGGACCTTGCGGCGGTGGACGCGCCGCTGGTGTGCCTGGGCGACATCAATCGTGGCCGCTGGGCCCCGCAGTTCACCAACCACACTCCCGTCGTCTTTTCTTACGCGCTGAACAACTACTGGTCGCCCAAGTGGGCCGGCAAGAATTCCGCGGAACTGTCGTATCGTTACGTGATCACCAGCGGGCCGCCCTTTGACCCGGCCCAGGCCGAACGGTTTGGCATCGAGACGCGTTGCCCCTTGGAAGTGGCCGAGCTTAAAAAGAGTGACAAATTGCCCGGTCTTCGCGGAACCCTGCCGCCCGGGAAAGCCAGTTTCGCTTCCCTTTCGCCGGCGGGCCTTGCAATGACGGCGTTTAAATGCGCCGAGGATGGCCAAGGACTGGTCGTGCGCATCCTTGAAATAGCCGGATTGGAAGCTGACGGAATCTTGAAACTTCCCCGGATGACCATTGTTTCAGCCAGAGAAGCCAATGCCGTCGAGACGCCGGGAAAGAAATTGGAAATCGGCCAAAACAGCGTCCGGTTCCACATTCATCCGCACCAGATTTTAACAATGAAATTGATGGTTAAAGTTAAAGGACAGATTTGATGCTTTCTGGATGTGGAAAACAAGAGCCGCTGGATGCAGTGGCAGCGCGATAACTCGAAGTCGTCTTGGGCCAACAAAGCTTTGGTAAATGAATCAAAGTATTTACTCCATCCTGCTGATCGGGCTCGTTGCGTCTGGCGTCTCTGCTACCCAGTTGCATGTTGCGCAGAACGGTAATGACGCCAGTCCCGGCACTAAAAAAGCGCCGCTCCGCACCATCCAGCGTGCCGCGCAGTTGACCCAACCGGGGGACGTGGTCACCATACACGCGGGAGTTTATCGCGAGCGTGTCAATCCGCCGCGCGGCGGCATCTCAGATGCCAAGCGAATCGTTTTTCAGGCAGCCCCGGGCGAGCACGTTGAGATTAAAGGCTCGGAAGTTATCAAACAATGGGTCAAGGTTCAGGAAGAGGTCTGGAAAGTCACGCTGCCAAACTCCTTCTTTGGCGATTTTAACCCTTATAGCGACGTCATTCATGGGGATTGGTTCGACCCAAAAAGCCGCGAGCATCACACGGGTGCAGTTTATCTCAATGGCGATTGGTTGACCGAGGCCGCCAGCCTCCAGGACCTCTTCAAGCCCCCCGGCAATCAACCGCTCTGGTTCGGACGCGTGGACCACGAGAACACCACCCTGTGGGCCCAGTTCAAGGGAGTTAGTAATCCCAACGAAGCGCTCGTCGAAATCAACGTGCGACGCGCCGTCTTCTACCCGGACCAGCCCGGTCTCAACTTTATCACAGTGCGCGGTCTGACACTGAGCCAGGCTGCCACACCTTGGGCGCCCCCGACAGCCGAGCAGATCGGATTGATTGGCACGCATTGGAGCAAAGGTTGGATTATCGAACACAATATAATCAGCTATTCGGTCTGCTGCGGCATCTCGCTCGGAAAATACGGCGATCAATGGGACAACACATCGGCCAACACGGCGCAGGGCTACGTGAAAACCATCGAACGCGCCCTTCAAAACGGCTGGAACAAAGAAACCATCGGCCATCATTTAATTCGCAACAACGATATCTCGCACTGCGAACAAGCGGGCATCGTCGGAAGCCTGGGCGCTGCATTCAGCACCATTACGGGCAACAACATTCATGAGATTCACGTCCGCAGCCTCTTCTCCGGCGCCGAGATGGCCGGTATTAAATTTCACGCAGCGATAGATGCCCTTATCCGCGGCAATCACATCTCCCACACCTGCCGGGGTCTGTGGCTGGATTGGATGGCCCAAGGCACGCGCGTCTCGGGCAACCTCTTTCAGGACAACGCCGCCGAAGACCTGTTCGTCGAGGTGGATCACGGGCCTTTTGTCGTGGATAACAACCTGTTCCTGTCCGCTACCAGCCTCTCGGACATGTCGGAGGGCGGGGCGTACGCGCATAATCTATTTGCCGGCAGAATCATGAACCGGCCTGAGCCTAACCGTTCCACACCGTTCCTCGTCGCACACTCGACGGCCATCTCGGGCCTGGTCAACGTCCGGGGTGGGGACGACCGTTTTTACAATAATATCTTCATTGGCCGGGGCCCGTCTGAGCCGAATTTCGGCCTCAGGACCTATACCCAGGGCGAGTTCCAGCTCCACACCGGTGGGAATGTCTTCTACAACGGCGCGCAAGGTTACAACAACGAATCGAACTGCCTTTCACTGGCCCAATTCAATCCTATCGCAAAAATTCTGCAAGACAACGGGCGGGTCCTGCTTCAGCTCAAATGGGGTCCTGAACCAAAGCAAGCAAGGACATCTTTGGTGACATCTGCGCTGCTCGGCAAGGCAACGGTTCCCGGACTGCCCTACGACAATCCCGATCGTTCACCGCTGGAAATTGGCACGGATTATTTTGGCAGCAAACGGAACAGAACCCATCCCATCCCCGGCCCGTTCGAAAACAGCAGCCCTGGTGAACGGATCTTAAGAATCTGGTGAGCAAGAGAGATCGATTTAGCGTCTTGTGAACCCCCCCTCCGATGAGAAATCCATTTAGGAGACGACGTAAGGAGTCTCTGATCAACCGGGTTCTGGAGGGGCGGAGGCCGAATTTGATCAGAGACTCCTTACGTCTTCTACTACAATGACTT
Organism: Verrucomicrobiia bacterium; assembly: GCA_035946615.1. Lineage (NCBI taxonomy): Bacteria > Pseudomonadati > Verrucomicrobiota > Verrucomicrobiia > Verrucomicrobiia bacterium. The sequence goes on along the minus strand of DASYZB010000048.1, from coordinate 43,043 downwards.
ACGGAAGACTTTGGCATTGGCGGTGTGAAGCCCCTTGGGACAGGTAATCGGTTAGTGACGGCGGGCGCTGCCGCCTAAAGGCGGCGTTCCGCGCGTCCGGAACGCCGGCTTCAGCCGGCAGCCCCGTAGTCACTGCGGCATTACTGGGACAGGGCTTGTGCACTTGACTGGGCGAAGTGCGAGGCCGATGGTAAGAAAATTTCGAGGCACGGGCACCCGAGGGCACGCAGTTGCAAGATGAACCAAACCGATATGATCCTGCGAGCAGATGACCCATTGGCACGCGAAGTGGTTAGTGCGGTTAAGGGCGGCGACCTGGATGCCCTCCATAGAATGGTTGGTGCCCGTGCCGGACTTGCACTAGCACGAATCACGGATGAACGTGGATCGAAAGCGCTCTTGCACGTAGTCACCGATTGGCCTGGGTTCTTCCCTAACGGTCCGGCGATCGTGAAGCTGCTCATCGCAGCCGGCGCAGATCCCAATGTCCGAACCGGAGGAGCCAAAAACGAACCGGGAGAAACCCCGCTTCAATATGCGGCCAGCAACGACGATGTCGAGGTCGCCGAAGCACTGGTCCTTGGAGGCGCGGACATTGAGGCCAGGGGCGGCTCCATTGCCGGCGGCACAGCCTTGGAAAACGCGATTGGCTACGGGTGCTGGCGGGTGGCGCGGCTGCTGCTCCAGCATGGTGCCAAGGTCGAGAAGCTATGGCACGCAGCAGCGTTGGGAATGACTTCCGTAGTGGAGAAGTTTCTCCGGGAGCCCTCACCGCCATCGAGCGAAGAGGTCAACCATGCTTTCTGGCACGCCTGTCGTGGTGGCTATCGCCGCACGGCTGAATATCTCTTTGGGCGGGGTGTGGACCTGAATTGGATGCCCGACTATGCCAAGGAGAAGCCGCTGGCGATCGCCAGCAGCGCAGGCATGGATACTGGGAGGGAGGCTCTGGTGAATTGGCTTCGGGAAAAGGGCGCGCAAGCTTCAGCCAGACCGGCGTGAAATGGAGTCCGTGGCCAATGGAGTCCGGAATCCAAAGGGCAATAGACCATGAATCACATTATCAAAACAAATTCTATATATAATTAAGGCAGTGACAAAATTGAGCACGTTCGCCGGACGGAGCGCCACGGAGCGCCCTCCGCACTTGGCTCTATCGAATGAATTGCCTTAGAACACCCGTTTTGGTCTCTCGCTGGACTGCAACCCTTGCAACCCTTCATCAGGTCCGTTTCCGAAGTTGCGCTATGCGCACAAATCAATGAAAATAAGCCAGGTGTCACGCCATCGGCGCAGCCTCGCCAGCGGAACCTGTGACCAGACAGAAACATTTGAAGCTGCCGAGTGCTCGATTTTGAAAGAATGGGAATATCTCATCCAAGTGGGACCGCCCGAGGGACAAACGCCCAAATACGCCAGGAGCTGCGGGTTTTTGCTTGGAACCTGCGTTCCTTGGACACGGCCTTTGCTCGGCGCTCTTTGGCGCTGAACGCAATCGAAAAAGGCCGTGCCTGGCACTGGAGGCTGTTGCCACCGGGCTGGGTTGACCTCTCCTTCATCCTGCAACACGGGCAGATCAAGACCAAGCAGGCATTCGCTACGTTTTTCCAGAGCTCTGAAGCTGCCTCAATTAGGCTTCCCAAGCGAACCATGAAAGTCAGAATACACCCAACTGGAGAAACGCCCCTTAATTGGGGCATGGTCAAGAACGCCTTTGCGCACATTCCTGGTCTCAAGGTCACGCAGTTTGCAGACCTTATCGATGCCAAGATCAGCGCTTTGTCCACGCGGGAGTTCGCGCGGGATTTCGTGGACCTCTACACGGCTCACGGCCAGAGGCGCCTTGACTGGCGCCGGCTATTAGTCAGGGCCTCCAAGAATCCGTTAAACGATTACAGCCCGGTCGAACTCGATGACCGGCTCCGACTGCTCGAAGAGGAATTTCGGAAGGGGGCTCGCGAACTCCCCTGCGAGGGCCTTGCAAGCAACGAGTTGACAACATTCCTTGAGGAGTTACGCGCAATTAATGCCGACGTGGCACGGGAGTTAACCAAGTTCCAGAGCGACTCAGAGAATGAGCCAGGGATTGAATAGTGACCTTTACTGTAGTTTAGGACCGTGGGATTCCGTTGAAATTCGCGTCTGGCGGAAATACCCGTTGTTCTTCTCCGTGACTCAGCGCAGCGGGGTTGCTATTGTTTTGAGCAGTTGAAGGCCGTAACCAGCCGGCGCGAAGGCTTTGTCATCCTGTGGGCCATGGGTTAGGAGGCCACAAAGGAACGCGAGAAGGTTTCGCAACGGGCGGGGCAACAGGCTTCAACAAGCGGGATGCCAAATCTGACGCAACAACGGTGCCTGAACCATGCCGAGCGCGAAGCGGTCGCGCGCTGTCCAGAGTGCGCCCAATATTTCTGCCGCGAATGCGTGACGGAGCATGATGAGCGGGTGCTTTGCGCGGCTTGCCTGAGGCGCTTGGCGCGCCAGCCCTTGACCCAAGGCCGCGGCTTTGCCGGGGTCATACGGTTCATTCAATGCCTTCTGGGTTTGTTGCTGGCGTGGTTCTTTTTTTATCTGGTTGGAGAGAGTCTGCTGGCGGTGCCGGATTCCTTTCATGAAGGCACGCTTTGGCAAAGCCAATGGCTGGACAACCCATGAGCCGCCCGAAGCATCGGTCTGAGGGCAAAGCCGCCACGGAATTGATCGAGGAAGCGATCCACTTATTGCGTGCCGCGCCGGCATGGGCGTTGGCCAGTTATTTTGCAGGCACTCTCCCGTTCGTCGCCGCCGGACTCTATTTCTGGGCGGACATGGCCCGCAGCCCGTTCGCCAGCCGTCATTTGGCGGGCTCGGCGCTGAGGTTGGCGGGGCTGTTCGTCTGGATGAAGTTTTGGCAGGCCTTATTCGTTCAGCGGTTGCGCAGCGCGCTGTCCGGAACGCCCAGCCGCCCGCTGTCCATCGGCAGGGGCGCGCGCCTTTTCGTTGCACAGAGCACCCTGCAATCGACCGGCTTGTTCCTGTTGCCGCTGGCTTTTGTTACCGTGGTCTTTCTGCCATGGACATGCGCCTTCTACCAGAATCTCAACGCCCTGAATGACGATACCGGCGCCGCAACCGGCCCGCTCATCAAAGAAGCCGGGCGGCAGGCATCTTTGTGGCCCCGGCCGAATTGCGCGCTGTTGGCCATCCTCACAGGCTTCGGTTTTTTTGTATTCTTGAATTGGTCGATGGTTTGTTTTCTGTTGCCTGGGCTGGTGAAGATGTTGTTTGGGATTGAATCGATTTTCACGCGAAGCACGATGAGCTTGTTGAACACGACATTTTTTGCCGCCATGGCCGGGCTGACGTACCTCTCGGTTGATCCGATCGTCAAAGCCGTGTACGCATTGCGGTGTTTTTATGGCCAATCGCTCCACTCGGGTGAGGACCTCAAAGCCGAGCTGCGGCTGTGCAATGCGTCCATCGCGCCGGCGCTTATTTGCATTTTGGCCCTGACGGTCTGGCCGTTTCGAGGCTCGGGAATGCCCGCTGGACAGCCGCTGGAATCAGAAGGGGCCAAAAGCGCAACCGAATCGCGCGAAGCCTCCGGAGTGAGCCGGCCTCCGGCCCATTCTCAGGGCTACACGCCGGCGATTTCGCCTTCGGATCTAAATCAGGCGATTCGCAAGACCATGCAGCAGCGCAAATACACCTGGCGCATGCCGCGCGAGAAGGTGGTTGAACCCGACGAACCGGCGGGCCTGGGGATTCTGGGGCGCTTTCTGGAGCGAGCGGGCAAGCTGATGAAGGAATGGACCAAGGCCATCGGAAACTGGCTGGATAATTTCCTGCGCAAATTGTTTTCGCACCGTAGGCCAATCCAACCGCCGATCTCGGGCCATGGCTGGATTCTGAGCAAGGAATTCCTGTTGTATGGGCTGTTAGCGGCCGCGTTGGCAGGGCTGGCACTACTCACATTGCGTTCAATGCGATACGGACGGCCTGCGGCGCAGACTATGATGAGCGAGCCGCTCCAATCCGCTCCGGACCTGACCGAGGAGAATCTTAAGGCGGACCAGTTGCCTGATGAAGGCTGGATACGGCTGGGTCAGGAGTTATTGGCGCGGGGTGAGTTGCGTCTTGCGATGCGGGCTTTTTACCTGGCGAGCCTGGCCAACCTGGCCGGGCGCAACCTCATCCAGTTGGCCAAATTCAAGTCCAACCGCGACTACGAGCGCGAACTGCGCCGCCGCGGCCATGCATACCCGGAAGTACCGGTGTTGTTTGGTCAAAACGTATCGATCTTTGAACGGGTTTGGTACGGAATGCACGAAATGGATAGCGGCCTCATCTCGGAATTTACCTCGAACGTGGAACGGATTCGAGTCCAGGCGCTGAGCCAGGCCAAGCCATGAACCGGCGCCTGCCCCATTTCATCCTGCTGCTGTGCGTGGCGCTTTTCGCGTTGAGCTTGCTGCACCTGTTCAAACTCCGCTATGCCGTAGGCGATGTTTACCCGCAGTACTCTTCGCTGCGCTCCGACCCGCTCGGAACGATGGGCCTCTACGAGAGCCTGGAATCGTTGCAGGGGCTGTCGGTTCGCCGTGATTTTAACGCGCAAAACCAACTCCCGGACGAGCATCATGCGACTTACCTGCACCTGGCGGCCTCGCGATGGGATTGGACTTCGCTGCCGGCGGAGGTGGCCGTCCAAATTGATGAGTTCCTCGCTCGGGGAGGGCGTCTGGTAATTACCTTCTTTCCAGAAGGCGGCCAGGTATCGCGGCCATTCTCGAAAGGACCTCCGCCGACTTCCAGGAAAGGGCGCTCGATGCGGGCAGATACACTGAAAGAAAGATGGGGAATCGAGTTCGGCACCGTCCCGTTGGAATTGGGCAAGGTAGGCGCCTACAAACCGGCGCGGGTGCTCAATCAATCAGGGCTTCCTTTAGCGCCGGCGCTCGATTGGCACAGCGCGATGGTGTTTACCAACCTGGACGACGAGTGGCAAACGGTCTATGCCCGCGGCTCGAATGCTGTCGTTATCCAGCGCCAGTTCGGCCCAGGCTCGGTGGTGCTGGCCAGCGATACCTATTTCCTCAGCAATGAAGCGCTGCAAAAACAGGCCCAACCGGAGTTGCTGGCCTGGCTGATTGGGCCGGCCAAACTCATTGTTTTTGATGAGGCCCATCTGGGAATCACTGATACTCCGGGTGTGGCCGCGCTCATGACCAAATACCACCTTCAAGCCCTGGGGGCGGGATTGCTGCTGTTGGCCGGCTTGTTCATTTGGAAAAGCTCGATAAGCTTCGTGCCCCTCTACCCTGCCCCACCACAGCAGGCCCAGGTCCTGGGAAAGAATGCCGTCGCCGGTTTCATCAACCTTTTGCGGCGCAACATCCCGCGACGGGAGGTGCTCCGGGTGTGCTTTGAGGAATGGATCAAATCACTGTTGCAGGGGCGCGCGCAGTCCATTGCGCGGGTCGATCAGGCGCAGGCCATCCTGGAAACCGAGAACGCAAGGGCCCAGAAGGAAAAAGACCCTGTCCGCGCGTATCGTGAGATATGCGGTGTCCTGAAAGGGGCCAAACGGAAGCAATGAACCTACACTAAAGCATGAACCTGGAGAGATTGAAGGAGGTGCTGGGGCAGGCCCGGCATGAAACGGGCAAAGTCATCATCGGCCAGCACCAAGTGATCGACCGGGCGTTGATAGCCATCCTGACCGGCAACCACGCGCTCATTGAAGGAGTCCCGGGCGTGGCCAAGACCCTCCTGGTGCGGACCCTGGCCCATGTGCTGGGGTGTGATTTTGCTCGCATCCAGTTTACACCCGACCTGATGCCTTCGGACATTACCGGGACCAACGTGTTCAACCTGCAGCGCAACGAGTTCTTGCTCATTAAAGGGCCGATCTTCACCTCGTTTCTTTTAGCTGACGAAATCAATCGGGCGCCGGCCAAAACGCAATCGGCGTTGTTGCAGGCGATGCAGGAGCGCCTGGTGACCATTGATCGCATGACGCATGCGCTTCCATCGAGCTTCACCGTGTTCGCCACACAGAACCCGATTGAATATGAAGGAACCTATCCCCTTCCCGAAGCGCAAAAAGACCGGTTCATGCTCAAGATAACCATGACCGCGCCCGAGCGCGCCGAAGAGCTGACTTTAGCCCAGCGCACGATGACCCGTGAAACCCCGGAAACGGTGCTGACCAATGGCGCCGTGCAAGCGGTCATCCAGAGCGAAGAACTGCCGGTCTTGCGCGAGCAACTGGGCGCGATCGTGGTGCGAGAGGATTTGATGGGTTACCTGGTGGATATCGTGCGGGCGACGCGGCAGCACGAGAGCGTGCTGGTCGGGGCTGGGCCACGCGCCACCCAATCCTTGATTATGGCCTCACGCGCTTGCGCCGCCCTGGAGGGGCGCGATTTTGTTACCCCTGACGATATCAAGGCCATGGCGCTTCCCGTGCTGGAGCATCGCCTCATCCTGCGGCCCGAGTTCGAGATCGAGGGCTTGACCGTGCCCGAGGTCATTCAACAAATCATGCAGCAAATCGCTGTGCCCAGATAATCGCGTGATCGTTCCCGATAATCGTCTTCTTTTTTGGACCGGCTTCGTCGTGCTGCCGTTTTCGGTTCTTGGCGCGCTCGAACCGGCGGCGGCGCTAGTTTCCTGGTGCGCCATTGGGACGCTGGCGGTCTTGGTTTTGGCAGACGCGGCGCTCACGGGGCGCAGCCTGGCAGGCATCAGTGTGCAGTTGCCGCCTCTTGCCCGAATGTCCAAGGACCGCAAGACCCGGATCGAGGTGCGGATAGGAAATGAATCGAAAAAGGCTGCGACCCTGCGCCTGGCTTTGGGCTGGCCGCGCGAGTTCCACGCCCCGGTCGAAGATCTCTTTGTGCAATTGCCGGCGGGAACCGAGTGGTCGCGCACGTATTGGGAATGTCTGCCGCTCAAACGCGGCCAGTACCGGCTCGAGACGGCGCGTGTGGAAATCCGCTCGCCTTTAGGATTCTGGGCCGTTCGCAAGGTTCTGCCGGCAAAAGCAGAAATCCGTGTTTATCCCAACCTGCTTTTCGAGCGCAAGAATCTGGCGGCGCTCTTTCTGCATCGGGGCGCATTCGGCCTGCATGCGCAGCGGCAGGTGGGAAAAGGGCGCGAGTTCGAGAAACTCCGGGAATATCTGCCAGGCGACAGTTTTGATGAGATTCATTGGAAGGCGACGGCAAAGCATGGGCGCCCGATTACCAAGGTGTTTCAAATCGAACGAACGCAGGAGGTGTATGTCGTGTTGGACGCCTCGCGCCTTTCGGCTCGCGCAACGAACAACTCCACGCTCGAAAAACGCGAGCGTGGAAATGGACCCGAGCTTCATGCCGCCTCGGGTTCGGCGATTGTTGAACCGCTGCCTTCGACGACCGCTCTCGAGCGGTTCGTCACGGCCACCCTGGTCCTCGGGTTGGCCGCGCAGCAGCAGGGCGATTTGTTTGGGCTGCTTGCTTTCAGCGATAAGGTCGAGAAATTCCTGCGCGCTCAAAATGGCCAAGCCCATTACGGCGCCTGCCGCGAAGCCCTCTATGCGCTCGCACCCCGCAGCGTCTCACCCGATTTCGACGAAGTCTGCAGTTTTGTCCGGCTGCGCCTGCGCCGGCGCGCCCTGGTTATCTTTTTGACCGCCCTGGACGACCCGGTCCTGGCGTCGAGTTTTGTCCGCAACATGGACCTGATTCGCCGCCAACATTTGGTTGTCGTCAATATGCTTCAGACGCCGGGCGTGGCGCCTGCATTTTCCAACGCGGAGGTGGAATTTGTTGATGATCTATATGAACAGTTGGGCGGTCATTTGCTCTGGCAGAACCTGCGTGAGTTGGAGAAAGTCCTGAATCGGCGCGGGGTGCGTTTTTCACTGCTACCGGACGAGCGGCTAAGCGTGGAACTGGTCAGCCAGTACCTGAACGTCAAACGGAGGCAGGCCCTGTGATCATCGACCTGGAACGCTTTGTGGCCGCCGAGCGTCCCTCCTGGATCGAACTGGATCGAGCGCTGGATAAGCTCGAAACTCACCCCAACCAGCGGATGAGCCTCGAGGAACTCCGGCATTTTCATCTGCTGTATGAACGCACGGCGGCGGACCTGGCAAAAATCACGACTTTTTCCGCAGAGCCCGAGATGCGGCGGTATCTCGAGCACCTGGTGGGCCGCGCCTATGGAGAAATTCATGAAACGCGCTCACGCCATGGCCGGCTGCGCCCGCTCGAATGGTTTTTTCAAACCCTGCCCCAAACATTCCGGCGGCACGTGCGCGCGTTTTATTTCTCGCTGGCCATCACTCTGGCCGGGTGCGCCTTCGGGGGCCTGGCGCTCGCCTTTGACCCTGAATCCAAGCCGGTCCTTATGCCTTACCCGCATCTGCGCGAAGACCCGGCTAAACGCGTCGCCGAGGAGGAAAAGGCCTCTACCGACCGGTTGGCGGGGTACAAGACTTCGTTCTCGGCCTTTTTGATGACGCATAATACGCGCGTTTCCATTTTTACCCTGGCCCTGGGGATGACTTGGGGGATCGGGACGATCATCATGCTCCTTTACAACGGGATTCTGCTGGGCGCCGTGGCTGTGGATTATGTCCGGGCCGGGGAAACCAAATTCCTGCTGGGCTGGCTGCTGCCTCACGGGGTAATTGAGATTCCCGCCATTCTGATCGCGGGCCAGGCGGGCCTGATGCTGGCGCTCGCGCTGATAGGCTGGGGCCGGCGCGTTTCGCTAACCCAGCGGCTGCGCGAGGTGTCGCGTGACCTGGTCACGCTGATTTTCGGTGTGGGCCTGCTGCTGGTTTGGGCTGGGTTCGTCGAGGCCTTTTTGTCACAGTATCATGAGCCGGTTATCCCTTATTCGGTTAAAATTGCGTTCGGTTTAATCGAGTTGGCGTTGCTCATCCTGTTTCTGGGGAAATCCGGCTCGGGTGCAAGCGAAAAGGCCAAACGCTTCAGGCCGGAACAAAAAGTGCAATGAGAACCAGCGCGCTGCAAATCCGCACGCCGGAGGGGATAGCCTTCTCGCAACTGCTGGCTGCGCCGGTAACGCGGTTTCTGGCGTGGCTGGTCGATCTGTGCTGCATCGCGGTGTTGTTCATCGGTTTTGGCGTCCTCATCGGCCTGCTTCAACTGCTCAGCGCCAATCTGGGAGGGGCTGTGGCCACACTGGGCTATTTCTTTATCAGCATCGGTTACGGCATCGCCTGCGAGTGGGGCTGGCGTGGCCAGACGGTTGGCAAGAAGCTCCTCAGACTGCGCGTGGTAGATGCCGAGGGGTTGCGGCTGCAGTTCAATCAAATCGTCACCCGGAACCTGCTGCGGTTCGTCGATTCGTTGCCCTTGTTTTATTTCGTCGGTGGGGTTGTGTGCTGGTTGAGCCCCAAATGCCAGCGTCTGGGGGACCTCGCGGCCAATACGATCGTCGTGCGCCATCCGCGCCTGGCCCAACCTGACCTGGACCAGTTGTTGGCCGGCAAATATAATTCGCTGCGGCAATATCCGCGGCTGGCGGCGCGGCTGCGCCAGAGTGTTTCCCCCGCTGAAAGCGCCCTTGCGCTGCAGGCATTGCTGCGCCGCGAACAATTCGACCCGCTGGCTCGCCTCGAGCTGTTCGCCGGGCTGGCCGCCCATTTCCGGGCCAAAACAGATTTTCCCGAAGAAACCATCGAAGGTATTACCGACGAGCAATTCGTTCGCAATATTGTGGACCTGATCTACCGCACCCTGACGGAAAGCCGGCCTCAAAGAGCAGCGGCTTAGCCCGCCGCGGCAATAATTGTATGGCAATTGACGCGAGGCCGGATTAGCCTAAAACGATGCTGGGCGGCGCGTTCGTCTATCGGTTAGGACACGGCCCTCTCAAGGCTGAAAGACGGGTTCGATTCCCGTACGCGCTACCACTGAGTAATACGACATTGAACGATTTGCCAACATGCGCCTTACAATGCGCCCCTTTCAAATTATCTTTAATCCCACGAGCGCGGCTGAGTTAGCCCGGATGCCGAGGGAATTGCAGTTGCAGATTCTGGGGGAGTTTCGCGGGCTGCCGCAGCAGGTGATGCAGACCGAGATGGGCGAGTTCGGCAAGCTCGAACGGGCCGGGCGCACGCTGCACCGGTTTCGTGTGGCGGATTACCGGGTCTATTTCGAGCGGCACGAATTGGGCCTGGTGGTCCACCGCATCCTCAACCGCCATACGCTTAAGGACTTCTTTTTCAGGTCCGGGCTCAAGATGGAGGAGGATGAAGCGTTACAGCAAAATCCGAAATTTTGGGAGCTGATCGAGACTGCCAAGGTCGCCACGCAGAGCAAGGGGGCGTAGGGGACTGTAGCCGCGAGAGAACGCAAAGAACACAAAGAAGGGCTGAAGGCTGAAATGGTGTCTCAGGCGGTTGCGGCTGGATTTAGTGGCGGTGAAGTTTTGGGCGCCTTTTTGTCATGGAGGGCTTCATCCCAGAGGCGGCGAAGGACGTCGCGGCTGTAAGTCAGATGGTGGCGATCGGGGGTGAAGACTTCCAGGGTGATGGTGGCGTCGTAGCCGTTGGCCTGAAGGGCGCGAATGTAGTGGGGCGTTTCCAGGGTTCCGGCGCCCAAGGGCAGATGAAGGTCCGCGCTGCCCCCCTTGTTATCGTGGAGATGCACGTGCCGGAGCCTTTGGCCATAAGCGCCCAGGATTTCGTCCGTCGTGTTATACTCGACCAACAAGTTAGCATGCCCGATGTCCAGGTGCAGACCCAATTCCGGCAGCGGTTCGAGTAATTCGCCGAGCTGTCGTGCGGTGTTAAAGCTGCCCGGGAGATTCTCGATCATCAAACCCACGCCCATTTCCCGAGCGGTGTCTTCGATGTCGCGAATGGTTTCCAGATTGCGCTCGATGACAAAGCGCCTTTCGTGGAGAGGCGCCTGGCGGTCGGGATGCAGGTTCATCCATTCGGCGCCCACGGCGGCGAAGACCTCGAGGCAGACCTTGAGTTCATCGACAGCCGCGCGGCGAAGGGACTCGAAGGGGCTGCAGAGGGGGAGGTAATAAGCGGTGTGTCCCACCACGCCGAGGTTGGCATCCTGGAGAGCGGCGCGAATTGCGTGGGGGTCCACGCGGCGGGCGGCAGCCATTGGTGGTTCAAGGGTCAGATCGAGGAAATCGAAGCGCGCATCGGCCATCCACTCGATTTCCTTGAGCACGTCACGGCCTGGATGATTCATGGTCCCAATTTGCATGACGCATCAAATCTCCAGTTTCTCACTCAACGGTTGAAGAGCGGCGAACCAACGGCGCGAATCCAGCAGGCGAATTCTCTCTCGAGGGAGCGCGCCCGAGGTTGCCGCAGGTTTGGCCATGTTCAAACGGCGCCACAACGAGGCGGGCAGTTTGCGCGCGGCGCCAGGGCAAAGCCACGCATAAACGGTCAGTACCGCCCGCAAGAGGGGGGTATCATCCTCGAGACGCCAGATGAGATGCTGCCAGTCCAACTGCGCCCCTTTTGCATAAATCAGGTTAAAGACATCCGTCCAGTCGCAATGATCGCGTTGGAGAATGTAGAGCTTGCACCAAAGCAACTCCTCGGGAGGGACAACCCGCATCTCTTGGCGGCGTATCGAAACCGACCTGGCGCGCTGAAACCAGAGGTCATCGACCTGGGCGCGCTGGTTTGCCATGGACCAGATGATATCGACGATAACGTCTGATTGGACGCTGCGATAAATCCATTTCCGGTCGTAGGGCAGGCGCGAATAATAATCCAGGAAACCGGCATCGGACAGGGCGGCCACAAACCTGTCGCGGTGTTCCGGTGCAATATAAAAATCGATGTCTTTGGTATCGCGCCAATGCCCCGTGAAGACGGCCAGGGCAAAACCGCCTCCCAGCAGAAAAGGAACATCCGATTTTTGCATCGCTTCGATGGCTCTTTGATAAAACGCCCACTCTTCCTTTGAGATGGCGGAAGCCCAACGGAATTGGAAGGGCGCGCTCGCAATGGCGAGGTCGAGCCGGGAGCGGTTTGGATTGGAACCGTTCCCGCGCCGAACCGGGCGGGACTTGCGGGCGGCGCGACGCGAGCTTCTAATTAGCGCCATGGGATGAACCTACGACAGGGCCGAAAGCCCGCAGCCGTAAGGATTACGCTCGATCATGAACTGCTTGAACGCCTTCCTCGTGGGCACAATGAGCACAGCAATAAATACTGCTGCTGGCCTCGACCCCATGCCCGATTATTTTACACCCACAATGTTCGCACTCAGGCGCCAAGGCGTGGATGGCGCACTCGAAGCAATCGAAATAATGCGAGATGCCCGTCACCACCATCTCTATGGGTTTGTCATATTCGTTACCGCATACTTCACATCGATTCATATTCTTTTCCTTTCTAGACAAAATGTTCGAACCTTTTACCTCAGCCTTTACCCGCGTCTTTGCCGTTTCAAATCCTCCCGTGTCGCATTCACCATCTGGTCTTGCTCGGCGTCTTCCACCCCCTCTTCGACCAGCTTTTCCGCAAAAGTCTGCTCATCCGGAGTGGCGACGGTCGGGGCCTGGTGACCTTCTGATTCGGCCACAGGTTTCCACCTGTCCTGTTCGGGCACCAATTCGGCCGCTGTCGTTTCTGGATTCAGCCGCTCCTCGCCGGTCAACTCCCGGCGCGCCTGGACGAAGTCGGTGTCCAATATCCTCTCCGGATGCCCGTTGATGAACGCCAGTTCCCGGGCGCGTTTCAAGACCATCTGCCGCGTCACCGTTCCAAGGCCCCTGGCGTGTTGGCTGAATCGGCCCTCCTTTATTCGATTCTCCTTCATAATTAAACCTAAGCCCGCTTCGCTTTCAGGCAATGGCCTATTGCCAAAATGCGAAAAATCTCTTTACGCCATCACGTTTTTGTTTCGAACCCTGGTCCCCACGTCGGTCCGGCGCAACGGGGGCCTTCCGAAGTCCAGTCGATTTTATCGATAAACATATGGCGCGCCTTCATCCCCGGGTCCCACGCATGATACGCAATATAATCGGTCTCACCATCGGGCCCCCCAACCACACAATTGTGCCCCGGCCCGATGAGGCAACCCGGCACTGTCCTCAGCACCCGGGGACCATGTTCGTTTCCGCTGTCCGAATACGGACCCAGCACGCTCTCTGCGGTGCCGTAATCCACCCCGTAACTTTCATTCTCCCAACAGCCCCCGCTATAAAAGCAGAAATAGCGGCCTTCACGCTTCCATACCGAGGGCCCTTCCAAAGTGTGCCAATCCCGCACCTGGCCGTACGTTAGCCGCTGTCCCTGGAAGCGCTGCCAATCCGAGCGAGCCCGCAGCACGACGCGTTCCGGGCCGGCCAATTGAGTCATCGATTTCATCGGCGCAACGGCCAAAGCCGTGCCGGCGCGAACTGAATCGGAGGAATCCAGGAAATCCCGTGCGAAGAAGAGATACCATTGCCCATCATCGTCCAGGAACGGATGAGGATCGATGGCAAAGGGGCACAGGCCAGGGTCCAGCAGAGGCCGGCCTGAATCTTTATAGGGCCCTTGAGGCGCATCGCTGATCGCCACTCGCAGTTGATGGTTCTTGTCGCCGTGCCCGACCGAGTAATAGAGGTAGAACTTCTCCTCTGCACAGGCCACTGCGGGCGCCCAGAAATTCTCCCCCAGCTCGGGGTCGGGCCGCACCAGGGCGCTGCTGGCAAAGCGCCACTGAAAGAAATCGTCGGATTGCAATAGGGGAAAGACCTTGCCAACAGGTTGGCCCGTGGCTTCGAGAGCGCCGGTTCCAATTGCGTAATAATGTTCCTGATACTTCCAAACGAACGGGTCGGCAAAATAGCTGCCATAGACGGGATTGATATGAATCCGTTTCGGCAGCGCAACTGTCATGCATTTATCCTCGCTCGACCCCGCGCCGAATCAATCGGGCATAACCCTCTACCCTGGGGGAAATGACAAAGCCGAACCAACGAGCCACAAACCCCTGATGTTGGGAGACCACGTAAGGAGTCGGCCCCCTCTCGTCCTGGTCCTTCCTCCGTACCAGCCGACGCCCAGGAGGCTCTGATCTCAGCTCTGAGTTTCACCGGGCCAAGCCAGCGGCCTGACCAACAGAAGAAGGATCAGAGCCTCCTGGCGTCGGCCGCTACAACGGTTTGGCGGCGACTATGTCGAATTCCAGAGAGGCTATTTTTCTGGCCAGAATTGTCGCGATAGCCTCATCGGTATTGGTCAAAACGATGACGGCCAGTTTATCATCTGGAAACCGCTGGAGGGAGGCGGAAAAGCCTGAAGTGGCGCCGCCGTGGCCGATGTTCAGATGGCGTTCAAACGAACCGATATTCCAGCCAAAACCGTAATGGGTGGATTGGCCGTTGCTGAGGTTCATAGGGGTCCACATCAGGCGCTTGCTTGCGGGGCTTAGCAGGTCATCCCGGTCCAGGGCGGCGTTCCATTTAATCAGATCAGCCACGCTGGAAGCAATCGCCCCTGCTGAGAAGACATCCGTAATGTCTGAATCGCGGTTGATCCAGACATGGTTGGTTTGCTCATAACCGGCGGCGCGATTGGGAATGACCAGTGCCGGTAGCCGATTCGTCGTCGCCGTCATTCCCAGGGGCTCCAGAATCCCCTCGGAAAGAAAGTCCCAGTAACTTTTATGGGTGACATTCTCGATGATGTAGCCCAGAAGATTATAACCGGTATTGCAGTACTTCCAGGAGTCGCCTGGGGCAAATTCCACAGGCAACGCACCAATGGCGTGGATGAACTGGGCTTGCGAAAGATGCCGGCGCAACTCGAATCCGTCCAAGCCGGTGTAGCTCTTGATTCCCGAGGTATGAGTGAGCAAATGACGCACGGTGATCCTGCTCCAGGAACCAGGCGCGCCTTCGAGAAAATGGCTGATCGGATCATCCAGCGAAAGTTTTCCCTCATCAACGAGCAACAGAATGCAAGCGGCCGTGAATTGCTTGGTCAGGGACCCAATCTCGAAAACTGTTTCCGGCTTAACCGGCGTCTTCAATTCCAGATTGGCAAACCCGTAGGATGCTGTTTTCATCGGGATTCCATTGGTGACGACGCTCAGGCAGAGCCCGGGAATCCGATGCTCCTTCATTTGCTGAATCACGTAATCATCCACCCGATCGGCTCGGGCAAAATGAACGAGCAGGACCGCATTCAGGCAACAAAGCAGGCGCGCACTCATCGGAGCGCACCATAGCCGGGAGAGGGCAAGGCTCAAAATCTTTTTACGTCTCCGGCAGTTTCCACGGGGGGCGCATTGGGCGCGTGAGCATGGCGTTGGCTGCCTCGTCGTTCTCGAAGCGTTCCTTCTCCGGGTCCCATTTGAGCTTGTGACCCAAACGCAAGCAGATATTGGCCATGTGGCAGACCGTCGAGACCCGGTGGCCGATATCGACCGGGAAATAAGGCTCTTTGCGGCTCTTGACGCATTTGAGGAAATCGTCGTGTTCTCCCTCGATGTTGGTGTAGAGGTGGATTTCGTCAGGGCCGATCTTTGAATTGAGAATTGCCGGGGAGCTGGCTTCGACCTTGGCGCGCCAGCCGCGGTTACCTACCCAACCCTCGGTTCCGATGAATTTGATGCTGGGATTGCCGGGTGTGCAGGTCATGACCACGCCGTTGGCGTAGCGATAGGTGACGTTGTAGTCTTTGACAGTGTTGTACAGGCCCTCGTGCCAATGCGTGCCGGTGCCCTCGACCTCCACCGGCCCGGTGCGCTCCGTGTTGTTTGCCCATTGTGCCGTATCAAACAGGTGCGCGCCCCAGTCGCAGATGATCCCCCCCGAGTAATCGCAAATCCAACAGAAATTGAAATGGAGGCGGTCCTTGGTATAGGGCGCAAAAGGGGCTGGGCCGAGCCACAAGTCATAATCGAGGTCGGGCGGAACCGGCTGAGGTGTGGGGTCGCCCGGCACGGTCGGTTGGCGCGGAAGAATGACCTCGATGCGCTGCAGCTTGCCAATCCGCCCATTGCGCACCAATTCCGCCATCCGATGATATTCCGGCACGGCACGGTCTTCGGTGCTGGTTTGGAAAACCCTGCCCTCTTTGCGGATAACGTCGATGAGGATTTTGCCCTCGCCAATCGTGAGGGTGGGTTTCTCGCATTGGACATCTTTGCCCACCTTCGCGGCCATGACACTGATGAGGGTATGCCAATGGTCCGGGGTGGAAATCATGACGGCATCAATATCCTTGCGCGCGAGCACGTCGCGGAAATCCTTCGACATCGTGCAGTCCTCGTTATCGTAGGCGGCATCGACCATCGCCTTGGCCCGGCGCATGCGGTAGCCATCGACATCGCACACCATCAACACTCGGGCAGCAGGCAATTCGAGGTAGCGGTGCAGGTTCCAGGTCACTCCGTGGTCGCCTGTGCCGATAAAGCCGATGGTGATCTTTTTGCTCGGCGCATCGGCTCCAAGGACAGAGGCCGGAATAAAATAGGGGGCTGCCAGGACCCACGCCGTGGTGCGCAGAAATTTCCGCCTGGGAATGCTCATAGTCCGCCTTTGGTTCATGAGTGCCATTCTTGCTCGCGCCCTGGCGTGAAGTCACGCCAAGAATTGGGTTGCCGCATCCCTGTGGTCGCCTGAAAATAGCCGCGTGGCCCCGGTCTCAAAACCCGTCGTTACAGTGCAGGTTCGCGAGCTGGTCGAGTTCGTTCTGCGCGGTGGAGACCTGGGCGGCGGGAGGGACTTTGTCGGGCCGGGCAGGGCCCTGGCCGGCATCCGTGGCCATCAACAGGTGCAGCATTCGCGGCCAAAGGAGTATCAGAGGGAAGTGCGGATTTCCCACGATATCGAAACCGAGGAGTTCATCTTGCGAGTTCAGGGCCGTATCGACGGGCTGCAAGTGAACGGCAACGAAGTGCTCATCGAGGAAATCAAGACCGTTCAAGCCCATTGGGACGGGGTGACCGATCCGTTGCATTGGGCCCAAGCCAAGTTCTACGGTTTTATGTACTCCAAGGCGCACGGGCGCGCTGCCCTGACGCTCCTGCTAACTTATTTCGACCTCAATAGCGGCAAGAACAGTGGTTTTCAGCAGGCCTTAGCGGCGGCGGAGTTGTCTGCATTCTTTGAAGCAACCACGGCGATTTATTTGGAGTGGGTGCGTGAAAACCAACGATGGCGCCGGCAACGGGATGAGTCCATTCGGGGGTTAGCTTTTCCTTTCGGACAGTATCGCCCGGGCCAGCGGGAGTTGGCCGTTGCGGCTTACCGCGCGCTCGCCCGCGCGGGGCGGCTTTTCGTCGAGGCCCCCACTGGCATTGGCAAAACCGTTTCGGTCCTTTTTCCGGCCATGAAGGCCATGGGGGAAGGCCGCTTCGAGCGAATCTTTTACCTCACCGCCCGAACATCGGGCCGATTGGCCGCTGAACAAGCCTTGAACGACCTGCGCCAGGCCGGGCTGCGCGCGCGCACGCTGACCCTCACGGCCAAGGAGAAGGTCTGCGTTCAGGATGGCCGGCCTTGCGACCCGGCGACCTGCCCGCTGGCGCGCGGCTATTATGACCGGCGCAAAGCCGCCATGCGCGCCGCCCTGGCTCGAGAGCAAATCACGCGCTCGGCGCTCGAAATGATCAGCCGCGAGCACCAGGTCTGCCCTTTCGAACTCTCGCTGGACCTCTCCTCCTGGGTCGATGTGGTCATCTGCGATTACAATTACGTCTTCGATCCGAAGGTGTATCTGCGCCGCCATTTTGCCGAAGAGGGGGCCAATTACGCTTTCCTCGTCGATGAAGCGCATAACCTGGTGGACCGCGGGCGCGAGATGTTCTCGGCTGAGCTGAGCGCGCATGAAATCCGCGAGGTCAGCCGGATGCTCCGGCAGCCGGTCCCACGCTGCGCCAGGGCGCTGAACAAGCTGGCAAAGACAATATGCAACCTCTGCGACGGGTCGTCCGAGTCATCGTCCTCCTCCTCGTTCTCGTCCTCGACAACCTCTCTGGAGCTTTCGAGAACGAGGACGATGGAGCCAGCCCGGCTTTCGGTAAGGGCTCAGGCGCCTCCCGCCTCGACCCCTTTTCTCTTCGAGTCCTTGGCGACGGTTGCAGAACCTTCATCGCCGGCCTCCCTCGCTGCACGGCGGGCCTCGGAGGAAAACGGCGCACAAATCTTTACAAGCACTGAAGTCCCCCCTGCCCTGCTTGGCCTGCTCGATCGGGCGTTGGAGGAGGCGGAAGGCTGGTTGGCGCAAAACCGCCCGGCAGAATTCCGCGAGAACCTGCTGGGACTCTATTTTCGGCTCTATTCGTTCCGGCGCACGGCGGAGTTGTTCGATGAACGGTATGTGCTGATAGCCGAGCCTGGCGACAACGCCCGCGTGCGGCTGTTTTGTCTGGACCCTTCCTTCCTGGTGCGGCAAGCCCTGGCCAGGGGCAAGGCAGCCATCTTTTTCTCCGCCACACTGACGCCGCTGGATTATTATCGAAGCTTGCTTGGAGGAGCGCCCGAAGACCCGGAACTGCGGTTGGCTTCGCCATTCCCGCCGGAAAACCTGGCCCTGCTGGTGCAGGACCGTATCCGCACAGATTTCAAGGGGCGCGGCGAAAGCATCGAGGGCGTGGTCGAATCGATTGCAGCGGTGGTGCGCGAGCGCCCGGGGAATTACCTCGTCTTTTTCCCCTCGTATCAATATCTCGGGGCGGTCCTCGAACGCTTTCAAAACCTTCACCCGGCGGTCCGGGTCTTAAGCCAGCGCCCTGGCATGAGCGAAACGGAACGCGACGAATTCCTGGCCTCGTTCAGCCACCAAAACCAAGCGGCATTGGCCGGGTTTGTTGTCATGGGCGGTATTTTTGGCGAAGGAATCGATCTGGTCGGCGACCGCTTGATTGGCGCGATCATTGTGGGGGTGGGGTTGCCGCAGCTATGCGTCGAGCGCGATTTGATCCGCGATTACTTCCAGCGGCGCCGGGGCGCAGGGTTTGATTACGCCTACACATTCCCCGGAATGAACCGGGTGTTGCAGGCCGCTGGGCGCGTCATCCGCTCGGAAAGGGACCGCGGGGTTGTGCTCCTGGTTGATAGCCGGTTCGCCGAACCGCGCTACCGCAGGCTCTTCCCGCGCTGGTGGCAATACCGGCGCGTGCGGGGCGCGGGGCAAATCCAGGCTGCCATCGGCGCCTTATGGCCCGAGGAAATTCCGAGGGACTGAACGCTTGCCAAACGAGTTTGGACCCGGCATTTTGGGTCACGCTATGAAAAACAGAATTGGCCTTATCATCCTGGTTTTGGTGTGTGTGGGGCTGGCGATTGGGTTGTTCGTCAGCCGGAAGGCAGCCTCAGACCAGCATAGTGAAGACGCGACAAAGATCGATGACCTTTCCAATCGCTGGGTCCAAACCCGGGGCAAGCTCGAAGAGCAAACGCAGGTGGCGGCGATGTTCGAAAAGGACCTCGATGCCCAAAGGAAGGCCATAGCGGAGCTGACCAATAAGTTTTCTCTCGTTTCGGCCAACCTCGCTGACACCAGCTCCAACCTGGCCAAGACCGAGGACGCCCTCAAGGCCAGCCAGCAGGACGTGGCCCAGCGCGATTCCAAAATCGTCGACCTCGAGACCCAAAACCAGGCCCTGGACAAGCAGGCAGCCGACTTGAGCGCGTCGCTGACCAATTTGACCCTTCAAATCGCCGATACCCAAAAGAAGCTCAACGCATCCGAAGGCGACAAGGCCTTTTTGCAGAACGAACTCACCCGGATGATGGCTGAGAAGTCCGAACTGGAACGGCAGTTCAACGACCTCACTGTCTTGCGCGCTCAAGTCAGCAAGCTGAAGGACGAGTTGAATATCGCCCGGCGTATCCAGTGGATTCGGGATGGGCTCTTTGCTCGGGCGGAGCAGAAAGGGGCCCAGCACCTGATGCAAGGGTTCCCGGGGCCTACCGTCATGACGGCCAAGTCGATCAAGCCCGCCTATGATCTGAATGTCGAGGTTGGCTCCGACGGGTCGGTCAAGGTCATCCCACCGCTGGGCAACCGGCAACAGGAGACCAATGCCGCCCCGGCAAAATAAACCGGCCCTGCTCATCGATTCCCATGGGCGGACTCTGCGCGACTTGCGCGTCAGCCTGACGGACCGCTGCAATTTCCGCTGCCTGTATTGTCTTCCCGAGACCGAGGCGGCGCAAAACTTCTACCGCGGCCACTGGGCGCACATGCCCGATTCGGCGCCGATTGTGCAGCAATGGGTGCCCAGGGCCAGCATCCTGACCTTTGAAGAAATCGAACGGGTCGTGCTGCTGATGGCACGCCTCGGGATACAAAAAATCCGGCTCACCGGGGGTGAACCCCTGCTGCGCAATGGCATCGAGGATGTGGTCGCGCGGATCGCCCGTATCCCTTCGATTTCGGACCTGGCGATGACGAGCAACGGCTTTTTGTTCCCTTCAAAAGGGCGGGCATTGCGCCAGGCCGGCCTGCGCCGGGTCAGCTTCAGCCTCGACTCGCTGGACCGGGCTAACTTCAAGAAAATCACTGGCCGTGATGGGCTGAGCGGGGTCCTGGAAAGCATCGCCCTGGCCCAGGAACTGGGTTTCAGTCCGGTGAAGGTCAATGCGGTGGTGATTCGCGGGTTGAACGACCACGAGGTGGAGAACCTGGCCCAATTCGCCCGCGAACGACAGTTGAGCATGCGCTTTATCGAGTTCATGCCGCTGGATTCCGCCCGGGCGTGGCTGAAGGAAATGGTCGTTCCCGGACGCGAGATACTTTCCCGCATTCAAACCCGTTTCCACCTGCGCCCGGCTGCTTCGGAGAACCCGTCCTCGACTGCGCAGCGGTGGGTGTTTGCGGACGGGCGTGGAGAGCTTGGCATTATTGCCCCGGTGAGCGAGCCCTTTTGCGGCCATTGCAACCGCATCCGGCTGACCGCCGACGGCAAAATCCGCACGTGCCTTTTCAGCGTGACCGAGCATGATTTGCGGGCGCTGCTGCGGGGGGGCGCCGGAGACGAGGAGATTAGCGACTGGCTTCAGGAGGTCGTCTGGCAAAAGGAAGCCCGGCACCACATCGGGGAGGCTGATTTCGTGCCGCCTTCACGCTCGATGAGCTGCATCGGGGGCTGAGGGTGCAAAATTTTCTAAGTTTCTTACAGAAGCAAACGAAGGGAACGAAGAGGGAAAAGCTCGGTTTTCCATCGGCAGATTAAAGATGTACTTGACGTTAGGGACTCCTCAATAAGGCTCTTTCCAAATCCGAAACTGCCTCGGCCATAATCTGTTTTAACGCGTCATTCCAACTTGCCATCAGGGCGGCAGCACTCCGCGCGGCCAGCTTGGCGCGTCGCACATAGTTCTTGTCCAGGATGACCTTTCCTGGCCGTCCCCCCGGCGCGTCGAAGAAAGCCAATCGAACCTCCAACACAGCCTGCGGGTCCGCGCGATTGCGAAAATCGCCGTAGAGTTGCTCGACGGTGATTTCCACGAGCAGGTTGGGCCGGAGCGCGCTGCCTTGCTGGGTCACATCGCCAAAAAGGCCGCTGGCCTGGAAGTACTGCCGAAGCGGCGCCCTGAGGACATCGGCGGGCGGCGCCAGAAACTCCGCATAAGGATCAGTTTCGTAACTGAACTGGCCGGTCCGATAAACCAAAGAAATCCCATCGAATGGTGAGGAGACGCTTAGACGCCGAATCGCCAGCACCGGCGCGTTGGCAGGAGGCTTGGCCGAGGTCAGCGGCGGGATTGCGAAGGCGAAATGTTGTTTCACAAGGGGTGGCCGGGAGAGGCAGCCGGTGATGAGGGCACAGGCTGCAATCAGGACTGCTGCGTTGGCAGAGATACTCGGAGGACCGTGGGATGGACCACGCACAGAGGGACCCCTCTCCCCTGTTCTCCCCCATTCCGCTGCGATGGCGCGACAGCGCGGCGAGTCCGAAGGGGAGAGGAAGAAACCTCGGCAACATATGGTTATAGCGCACGTTGCAGACTCCGCGGTAAACGATTTATTCATGCTATGAACACCTCCTTATTTGCCTGGCGGCTCGACGCTTCGGGCCGGCGGTGGCGGTTTGCCAAAAACAACCCCGGCAGGGTATTGCTTAAAGCGTTCGATGGCTTGTTCGAGGTCTTCAGACGCGCGGCGTAGGTTGTCCAGCGTATCGCTCAAAGGGCTGGCATCAATACCGGCTACAATGCGGTTGAGCTTGTCCACGGTCGTGTGCAATTCGACCAGAACGCGGTCAGCGTTGCTGGAAACATTCTTGAGTGTCACCTGCGGGGCCGAGTTGGTTGCGCCGATAAAGGTGTGGATTTGCCCGCTGATGCCCTGCAAATTCGCCAGCAACTGGTTTGCGTTGGTCACCACCCCGGCGATGTTGGCCTGGTCAATATGATTGAGCAACCGCTGGCCCGCAGCGAGGTCCTGCTGCACAGCGCCCGCTATTTTCGCAAAATCGATTTGTTTGATCTTGCCCAAGGTCTTGTCCAGAGACGCCAGGATTTCGCTGAACTGGCTTGGGGCTGATGGGATATAGATGTTTCTGGGTTTCCAGGGAACACGCAGGGGCGGGTACTGGGAAGGGTTGACATACTCAAGACTCAGGATGGTGGCGCCGGCCAGGCCTTGGGATTTGACCCGAGCGCGAAGTCCAATGTTCACCTGGTCCTGAATCTGCTTGGCGAAACGAGGGCCGGGCGGGACCAGGGCGACATCATTGTTAACCTCGAACTCGACATACACATAACGCGGCTCGGTATGGTGATAAATGTTCCAGGTAAAATTGATTCGCGTAACCTGGCCGACGGGCACGCCTCGCAGCGTCACGGGCGCGCCGGTCTTGAGGCCATCGACGTTGCTCGCCACATAGGTCTCCTCGACGGTTTTGCCTTCAAACCATTTCGAGGCGCCGAAAATGAAAATGGCCGCCACCAGTATCCCCACACCCGCAAGCACAAACAGGCCGAGCTTGAAATCGTTTGCCTTGGCGCTCATGAAATGAATCAAACCCCCGCTCGTTCCGAATCGGATTCGCGATGAAAAAACCGCCGCACGCGCGGGTCGGGGGAATGATCGCGCAAATCGGCCGGTTTGCCCTGGGTGATAATCGTGCGAGTCTCTTCATCAACCATCACGACGCGGGAGGCAATGGCGAAGATGCTGGCCAATTCGTGGGTGACGACCACAAACGTAATGCTGAAGTAGCGGGCCAATTCCAGGATGAGATTGTCCACCCCGGCCGCCGTAATGGGGTCCAACCCAACAGATGGTTCGTCCAGAAAGAGAATGCGCGGGTCCAGGGCCATTGCCCGGGCGATGGCGGCCCTCTTCTGCATCCCCCCGCTTAACTCCGCAGGCAGGATCGGGCCGGCGGCAGCCAGGCCAACCAACTTGAGCTTCGAGAGCGCGACGAGGTCTTTGGCCAGATCGGGCAGGTCGGTAAACTCGTCCAGAGGCAGGCGGACGTTTTCGAGGACGGTCATCGAACCGAACAACGCGCCGCTTTGATACAACACTCCGAAGGTGCGCAGCAGGTCGCGCCGTTCCTGGCCCTGGGCTTTAACAAGGTCCTTGCCTTCGATCCAGACCTCGCCTGCGAGCGGCGGGTAAAGCCCTATCAAATGTTTCAACAGCGTGCTTTTGCCTGAACCGGAGCGCCCGATGATGACGAGCACCTCGCCGCAATGGACCTGGAAGCTCAGGTGCTCCAAAATCGCTCTGTCGCCATACCCGGCAGTTAAATCCTTAACCTCGATGATAATGTCCTCTCGGGCGCTCATGCCCGGGAGGCCAGAAAGTAGTTTGCGGTTGAATAGAGCGTATCAGCCAAAATGATAAGAACCATGCTGGCCACGACGGCGCGGGTCGTCGAATGCCCGACGGCCTGCGCTCCGTGTTTTGTTTGCAAGCCGCGCAAACATCCGACGCTGCCAACAATGACGCCGAAGATGAGGCTCTTATTGATGCCCACCACGATGCGCCCAACCCGACGCGCCCGATTAACTGGTGGTAAATCATGAGCGGAGGAAATCCCATGAAACGCATGACCATCACGCCTCCAATGATTCCGAGCACCATGGCATAAAGGGCCAGCAGCGGCGTGAGGAGCACCGAAGCGATGACCCGCTGAACCACCAGGAAGCGGACCGGTTCAAGCCCCATTGTCTTGAGGGCGTCCAGTTCCTCGTTGACCTTCATGGTGCCCAACTCAGCGGCAAAGGCCGAGGCGGAGCGTCCCGCCAGCAGCACAGCGGTCACGAGGGGGCCGGTATCGCGAATGGCCGAGAAGCCGATCAGGTCAGCAATGAAAATCTGGGCGCCAAGCTGCTCGAGGGGCCGGGCGGACTCGAGAGCCAGGACCAGGCCAACGAGCCAACTGAACAAACCAATTACCGGCAAGGCATTGGCGCCGGCGGTCTCCATGAGCCGTTTAATCTCACCCCAACGCAGCCTTTTGGGATGCAGCAGAACGTCCGGAAGCGCCGCGGCAACAGCTCCGATGAATGTGGTTTGTTCGCGTACATCCTGCAGCAGAGCCCGGGTTACTCGCCCAACCTCTTCCGGCAGGCTGACCTTGGGCGGGCGATGCGGGCGATAAGCGCGGAAATCCTCGGCGGTGAAGGTTTCCAGGAGTTTGCGGGCGCCGTCATTGAGGCCGCGCACCACGACCTGCGCGCCGGGGGTCATGCCCCCTTCGCTCAGATAGCGCAGCAGAGCGATACCAATGCCGCCCTGGAGGTCCAGGTGTGTGGCATCCACCTCCAGAGAGCGGATGCGCAATGGCGCAAGGCGCTTTTCCAGTTCCCTCCATAAAACCCCAGTGCTCCGCACATCCAAGCGTCCACGCAGCACCAAACTGACGCGGCCTTCCGGATGCTCTTGAATTTCGGTGGCCACTGCTCCAGCCGATTGAACAGACACCTGCATGAAAATTCAGCCCTTCGGACTGGCCCCCGCGCCCACTCCCAGCGGAGTCTTCGGAGTCCTCTCTCCACGCCCGTGCCAGCCCCCCCTCCGAAGCAGCTCGGTCCGGGGGCCTCAACTTAAAAGAGCTTCCGCCCCGCAAATATCCCCACCAGCAGCAGAATGACAAACACGGCAATGAACAGGAAAAAAAGGAACTTCGCGATGGAAGCCGCTGCTCCGGCTATTCCCGCAAAACCAAGGATTGCCGCGATGATAGCGATGACTAGGAAAATGGCAGCCCATCTCAACATGCGTTTGCCTCCATAAAACTCTGTATTCGATCCGTTATTTGCTTCCTGGTTGAACGTAGCCGCAGGCTGCGCTCCCTGCGCTGGGGTGTTGTACCCAAAGGGCTCGTTCACCTGACCAATCGGCGGGATGAATCTCCTGCGGAACTCCTGCCAGGCCCCAATTTCAGGGCGTCGTGGAAATTGGCCCTTTATCGAGCGGCTCCGTCTAGGAGCCTGTTTTAAGTGCGCCTTTCCACGGCGTACTAAAACAGGCTCTAAACCGCCGCCCCCTGCCCATCCGCTCCGGTGCCGTCCAAATCAATCAGGATGTCCCGCGGCTCAGCCCCTTTGCTCGGGCCCACAATACCGCGGTTTTCCAATTCATCCATGATGCGAGCGGCCCTGCCGTATCCGAGACGCAACCGCCGTTGCAGGAGCGAGACGCTGGCCTTCTGCTCGCTGCGGATGACCTCGATGCATTGCTGAATGATTTCTTCGTCTTCGTCGATCCCGCTTTCGTCGTCGAAACTGCTCGAAGGCTTTGAAAGCTGCTGATGAATTTCCAGTTCATAACTCGGCTTTGCCTGGTGCGCGATGAAATCCACCACACCCTGGATTTCCTGGTCGGTAATCAGCGAGCCTTGGGCGCGTATCAATTTTGCCGAACCCGGCGGCAGGTAAAGCAGGTCGCCTTTGCCGAGCAACTTGTCGGCGCCCATGGCATCGAGGATGGTGCGCGAATCAACTTTAGCGGCCACCTGGAAGGCGATGCGGGCGGGGATATTGGCTTTAATAACGCCGGTAATGACATCCACGCTGGGCCGCTGGGTCGCCACGATGCAGTGAATGCCGGCGGCGCGCGCCATCTGGGTAATCCGGGCGATGGCCATCTCGACATCCGCCGGGGCGACGAGCATCAGGTCGGCCAATTCATCGATGATAACTACAATATAGCTCAGCTTTTCTGGGATGACGATGTCCTCCTCGCGCGGCACCACGATCTCTTCATCAACCTCGACGGCAAATCCGTCCGAGCCGGGCTCCACTTTTTCCTTTTTCGCCATCAACGGCAATTCGAGTTCTTTGGGCGGCAGCGGCTTGTTTTTGGGGCGCGAGTTAAACGAGCCGATATTGCGGGCGCCTACGCGGGCAAAAATCTGGTAACGTTTCTCCATTTCGTTGACAACCCAGCGCAGGGCCAGGATGACTTTCTTGGGGTCAGTCACCACCGGCACAACCAGGTGCGGCAGGCGGTTGTAATGCTGCAGTTCAACCACTTTGGGATCGATCATGACGAAGCGGAGCTGGTCGGGCGAGAAGCGGTAAAGCAGGGAACAGATGATGGCATTGATGCAAACCGACTTGCCTGAGCCGGTGCTGCCGGCAATGAGCAGGTGGGGCATCTCGGCCAGGTCCGCTACGATGGGATTGCCATAGACATCCTTGCCCAGGGCCAGCGGAATCTTGGCGCGCGTGGTGCGCCACTCTTCCGATTCGAGCAAGTCGCGCATGATGACCTTGGTCTTTACCGCGTTTGGGACTTCGACGCCCACAGAACTCTTGCCCGGAACGGGGGCCAGGATGTGGATGCGTTCGGCTTTGAGCACTGCGGCGATGTTGTTGTTGAGGGCGGTAATCTTTTCCAATTTCACCCCCGGGGCAGGGTGTAATTCGTAACGGGTGATGGTAGGGCCTTTGGTGATATCGCCCAGGGAGACCTCGATGTCGAATTGCGCCAAAGTCTGCTGCATGAGCCGGGCGTTGGCCATCAGCTCCTCTTTGGATTCAGTCGGCTTAACGCTCGGGTCCGGGTGCTGGAGGAAATCCATTGGCGGCAACTGGTAATTGCCGATCATCGGCGTGGAAGCGACGGTAATGGGCTTGGGCTTCTTCGGCTTGGCGCGCGTGGCGGGTGGCGCCCCAGCAGCCGGCCCTGACCCATCCGCCTCGGTCTTTGCCTGCCCGTCTTTTTCATCCGCAGGGCCTTTCTCAGCCGTGGCGGGTTCGCCTTTGGCCGGCGCGGGCTTGCCATCGCTCGCTGCCCCATCGGGTTCAGCCTTTCGGCCAAGGACGTCCCCTGTGGTGGCAGCCGCGACTTCCCGCGCAGGAATGACGTCCCCTTCATAATGAGAAGGAGCTGTGGGAGGCTCAGACACACCCGGTTTTTTCGCGCGCACTGCTTTACTCTGGGGAACGCTCAAGTCGCGAACGGTGGGTTCTGGCACCGGCTGCATGTCGGCGCCTAAACCGGACCGGGCGACTTCCTCTTCGAGCTGTTTCTTTTGTTTCTGCAGTTCGCGCGCGCGCCGTTCCAGGGTCTGTTCCTCGAGGGGAGTCAGGGCCGCTGCCGGACGCGCAGCCCACAGGGCGCGTATCCATCCGCCGAGCTTGAAATTGGTCAGGTACAGCAGACTGATAAATGCGAGCATCAAAAACAAGATCGTTGCCCCGACACGTCCGAAATAACCAAATAGGAATTGGTTCATACCCTGGCCCAGCAATCCGCCTGGGATTTCGTTGAGGTTGCGTTGCAGCAATCCGAGATAATCACGGTATAAATCGAGAAGCCCCATGCAGCAGAGAAACAAGGCCATGGACCAGGCCCAGCGCCTGCGCAGGTAAGCGAATGTGTCGAAAAAGCAACCAAACCCAATCAGCAGCAACAGCGGAGGCACTTCATAAGCGGCAGCCCCAACCCAGTGCACCCAATAAAAGGCCATTCGCGCGCCAAAAGGCCCAATCCAATTATGCACCGAGGGGTTGGTGGGCTGGATGTTCTCCTCAATATCATGCGGGTCATAAGACAGCAGGGACGCCAGCAATAATACCGCCAGCCCCATCAGGACGATGCCGATCACGTCGTTGAATCCATGGGCGGAGTTGGTCGATGTTTTGCGCGCCATGCCCGGAGAGTAACAGCTTGCGCGCAAGGGTGACAAGATGGATGCGCAAGGCCGCGTTTCGGCTCTTACCAGGCCTTGAATCAGCTTGCGCCGGAGCTTCGGAGCGTGTAATCGAACGTATCCTGAAGATGGCTGCGTCTATTATGGCCCACACCAAATACCTCACCGCCCCCATTAAGACCGACAAAATGCCCCCGGGGGTTCCCTATATTGTGGGCAACGAGGCGGCCGAGCGCTTCAGCTATTACGGGATGAACAGCATCCTGGTGTTTTTCATGACGCATTATCTGCTCAATGCGCAACATCAGCCGGACCACATGACAGGGGCAGAGGCCGAGGCCTGGTATCACACGTTTGTCTCTTTCGTCTATTTCCTGCCTCTTTTCGGAGCGTTTCTTGCCGATGCTGTCCTGGGTAAATACCGCACCATCCTGTATGTCTCGATTATTTACTGCTTCGGCCACTTGGCGCTGGCGGTCAACCATACTCGACTGGGTTTGGCAATTGGCTTGGCATTAATCGCAATCGGCGCGGGTGGCATCAAGCCATGTGTCAGCGCCAACGTAGGGGATCAATTCGGCGCGTCTAACCAACATCTTCTGCCGCGAGTGTTCAGTTGGTTCTACTTTTCCATCAATTTCGGATCCGCCTTTTCCACCCTCCTGATTCCCTGGCTGCTGGACCCTTTCCAGGCGCCCACGGCATGGGCCGCAAAACTGCCAGGATGGCTCATTGCGTTTCTCCAGAGAATCCACGGACCCGACATCGCCTTTGGGACACCGGGGCTGTTGATGGCCGTCGCCACGATCATCTTCTGGCTTGGGCGCAAGAAATTCGTTCACCTCCCGCCGGCGGGGCTGCGGCCTTATGTGCGGGAAATTTTTCAACGCGAGAACCTGAAGGCCTTGGGCAATCTCCTGATACTGGTGCCCTTCGTGGCGGTCTTCTGGGCATTATGGCAGCAAAACTTTTCCTCGTGGGTGCTGCAATCCGAGCACATGAACCGCCACCTGTTTGGGATTGATTGGAAACCGGAGCAAATCCAGACAGTTAATCCCATTTTTATCCTGATCATGCTCCCGCTGTTTTCCTACGTCGTCTATCCGCTGGTTGGGCGAGTTTTTCGTTTAACGCCTTTGCGGAAGATTGGCATCGGGTTATTCGTCACCGCGCTGTCCTTTGCCATCGTGGGTTGGATTCAGGTCCGCATCGACGCCGGGGCCGCGCCTCATATCACGTGGCAAATATTGGCTTTTCTCGTCCTGACCATGGCCGAGGTGCTGGTCTCGGTCACCCACCTCGAATTCTCCTACACCCAGGCCCCTAAGAAGATGAAATCCCTGGTGATGTGCGCCTACCTGGGCGCGGTATCCGTGGGCAACGTCTTCACCGCCGCGGTCAATTTCCTGATTCAAAACCCGGACCATACCGTTAAGCTCAAAGGCGCCAGCTATTTCTTTTTCTTTACAGCCGTCATGTTTGTGACGGCTCTTCTTTTTGTCTTTTGTGCCCGATTTTACAAAGGCAAGACCTATATTCAGGACGAGGCGTAGATGACGTGTTGGCCGCGTCCGGATTGCCACGCCGCCTCTCGGAGCGACTCCTCGATGCGTCGAAGCGTCTGCTCGGCAAAAATTAACAGCTCGCCAGCCGCCTGCGGCTCCCAGGCGGAAAGCAAAATGAATCCCTCAGAGCAGCGGGTCGCGTAATCGCCGCCCAAGTCCATCGCAACTTGCCGCGCCCATTGGATGGCTCCTTCCGTCCAAGCCTCCGAATGTTGAGAGGCGGGCTGCTGGACGCCGGCGGGGGCAGCGGCGGCTCTCCGCCCGTCAGCGGTTGCGCATCCACAATACACCGCTCCGCCGTGTCCGGGTATTCCTTACCGCACCAGGTACATTTTTTCATGGGGAGCTGTCATTTCGGTCTCGTGGCGTGGTCTTGCAACCAGGCGACATCCGCGTCATTTGGGCTGTCAAACCAATCGTTGACTTCAACTCCATCTACAAGGGGTGGAACAGTCCGCCCGTCGCGCCAACGGCGCATCTCGGAGTGGCCGTCGGCGAAGGAAAAGCCGCAGCCGAGGTTGTGGTAATCGCCAGGGAGATCGTAAAAGCCGTAAAGCTGCGGTTGATCGGGCCAGCCGGTCATGCGGGTGGCAAAATTGCCGATATCGATGCTGTCGGCACGCATATCGAGGAAGACAAAAATCTTCGATGCTCCCGGATTGGAAAGGGCTGCCTGGGTGAAGTATAACTGGTAATTGCCCGTGTCGAGATAGCCCGCGGCGTCCCAGCCGCCGAAGCCGCCGAGATAAAAGTTCATCGACATGCTGCGCACGCGCGGCAAGGCTTGGCCATTGACCATGACAAATGAATGGTCAGCGGGACATTTCCAGATGGTGAGATTCTTGCCGCAGTAAGGCCACATCGGGCTTTTGGTGATGTCATGGTTTGGGTCCCAATTGGCCGGATCGGTGGGGTCATTAAAATTCAGCCACCCGGTCACCCACGTGGAAGCGATTGTGGAGGGGTCGCGCGGGTCATCGCTGGCATACAACAAGCGGTCCCGGTTATCGTCGGAATACATCCGCCAGGCGAGGCACAACTGGCGATGATTCGAGAGACACTGCAGACCTTGCGCTTTGAGTTTGCTCTTGCCCAGCGCCGGCAGGAGCATCGCGGCCACAATGGCGATGATGGCAATGACCACCAGCAGCTCGATCAAGGTAAAGGCCTCCGGTGGACCCTGGTAACTCGAGGACAGAACAAATCGGTTGGCCGGCCGCATGAATTAATGGAATATAGCGTGAGGCAGAGGGAATTCAATTTCGGCTTCCTGCCGGAGGGGCAAGTTCCTGACGCCCTGATTTTCTTGCGGGAGGCTCGCCACTCCCGGCTGGCCTACTGAACTGGGGCCAGCACATGCGCATTTGGATGTCATGCGAAACCATGGCAGGCTCCGCACCCAAAACACGACCCAGAGAGCAGACAGCGAAGCCACCCGGAAGCCGTAAATGCCACTGACGTCATCTGGTTCAATAAAATAACGGAAAGCCGAGCGCATCGTATAGGGATCATCGAACCAGCTACCGCTGCGCAGAATCCGGTCAGTCCCCGTGGCTGGGCCTTTGGGGTCCATGACGGCTCCGCCCGTATAGAAGCCAAACCAATCCTGGCACCACTCGGAGAGTTCTCCATACATATCATACAAGCCCCACGGGGTTGGCAGTTTTTGACCAACCAGCCAGGTTGCGTAATAGCGGCCCATGAAATAATACGAGGTCCATGCCGGTTTGTTTGTGGTGTAACTGTTCTGGTCATACCAGGCGTAATTGGGGAGCTCGATGTAACCCGGGTCATCGCCGTAGCTGAATGTCTTTTCGAGTGGAAAAGGAAATCTCAGTTCAACGGACCGCCGGTTCGGTGATGAGCAGGTCGCCCGTTTGGGCATCGAGGTGCGCGCGCGCGCCAACCGGAATGGTGGCGTTATGAGGCACATGACCAAATGGCAAGCCGCAGACGATGGGCACGTTTAAAGGCAGCAGGCGCTCTTTAAAAACATCCTCGACAGTTTGGCGGTATTCCTTGGCCCGTTTTGCTTTCGGGTCTCTGCAGGCGCGGTTGCTCCCAATGGCGATGCCGGCCACTTGCTGCAGCAGGCCCGCATTGAGCAATTGAGTCAGCATCCGGTCGAACCGGTAAGGGACCTCGTCCAGGTCTTCGAAGAACAGAATGCGGTTTTTAAAGGAGGGCTGAAATGGGGTGCCAAGGGTCGAGCAGAGGATTGAGATGTTTCCGCCAATCAGCCTGCCTGAAACATGGCCGCGCCGCAGGACCTCAACCCCCTTTTTGCTAAACCCCTCGCAGATGCTCCCCGGAGCAACATCTTCCATCAAGGTGCGCAGGAAACTGCGCAGAGTGAATTCGGGCATGGCTTCTTTGATAAAATCCGAGTTCAACATCGGCCCGTGAAAGGAAATCAAGGCCGCCTTGACCAGAAAGGCGCAATGCAGCGAAGTGATATCGCTATAGCCAATAAAGATTTTGGCGTTCGAGCCGATAACGCTATAATCCAGCAAGGGCAGCAGGCGCGCTGTCCCATAACCCCCGCGCACGCAGAGGATGGCCTTGACCTTGCGCTCCTTGAACATCTTCATCAAATCCCCCGCGCGGTCGCGGTCTGAGCCGGCCAGAAATCCCCAGCGTTTGCGCGCATTGGTGGCGAGTTTGGGTTTAAAGCCGAGGCCTTCAAGGACCTCCACGGAACGGTCGATGTTCTTGGGGTCAGGCGGGGCGCTGGCCGGGGCAACCACCCCGATCACATCGCCATAATTGAGGCGTTCAGGTCGTTTCAACATCAGGGATTCGGAAGGTCAATGGTGTTGCGAGAGCAACAGCAGCACGCTAAGGGCGGCTAAAATCGCCAGCACAGCCAGTGTGATTTTGATCCAACTCTTGGGGTATTTGCCGGCGATTGTGCCAGTGTAGCCATTGATGACTACCTGGAAATTGCGCGTGCCGTAATTGTAGGTGAGCAACCAGATCGGGGTCAGGATATGCTTGAAGGTCTGGCCGGAATAATCGCTGTTCACCTGCAGGTTCCGGTAGGTGTCGCCCGGCACTTGCTGCCCGCAAAGCCTCGCCATCGCGGCATCCATTTCGTCGCGGGCCTCCTTGGCAGCCCCCACCAGATCGAGCTGATAACGCTCGACAACCCAGCCCGACAGATAGCCCGGTTTGTAAGGCACCAGTTCCTTGGTCGGGAAGGGCTCGATACGCCGGAGCATCTGTTCCTGAACGCCCTTCGAGGCGGGCACCAGCTCGTCGTCAAAAAAATGGTCTAATGACCCGGCGCTGGGCTCCCAACGGACCCTTTGGACCTGGCGCGTGCGGGTTTGGCCATTGGCGTCTTGATAGGTCTCGGTTACGTAATAATAATAGCCGCTCTCGGCACTCCAGTCCGCATGGACCTGGGCGTCGAACGTCCAATATGGGATGTACAGGCCTTTGACGGTATCGGTGAGGGCGGCGCGTTTGAGTTTATTGGGGGCGAACCAGCGATTGGCATACCAGCGGCGGATCGCGTCGCGGACCTGGTCCTCGCTGAGCTTCATTGGCAGCAAGCTCTCTGGGCGGAAGGCATCCTTGGTTTCCTCATAAGGCACCAGGGCGCTGGAACCGCAGAAATCGCACCGTTGCGCGACGCGTTCGGGGTCAAACACGGAAATGGCCTGGCAACTTTGGCATTTAACCGAAATCTTCTTCGCCTGCCAGCCGCGCTGCTCATCCGGGATGCCGCGCAAGGCGGCCACCAGGTCGTGCTCGACGATGACTTCTTCGCCGGTTGGGGCCAACTCGACCTGCGCCGGCGAGATAGTTCCGCAGAAGGGGCAGACCAGCGCCTTCTTGGCCGGATTCCACACCGCCTCGCCGCCACAGGAAGGGCAGGAGAACTTTTTCTGAGCAACGGCTTCAGGCACAGTCAGGGAATGGTTTCAGCCAATCGTAAATCCGGAATTTGCCGCAAAGGATGCCCGGCTCAACTCTTTAAAAAATCATCAAGCGCGCCTCGTGTGATGCGCCAGACAGCCCCTATCTTCTTGCCTTTCAGCGAGCCGTCCGCCAGGGCCGTCATGATATCGCTCTCGCTCACTCCCAGGGCTTTGGCGGCGTCGGCGGGGCTGAGCAATTCCGGCAAGCCAGCGCCGGCTGAGGATGCGCCTGCAAGCGGCCTGGGCGTGGCCGCCACGCTAACGGCGCCCGCCTGGGGCGAGGTGAATGCCTGAGCCATTTGCTGGCCGAGAGCCAAACCCGCTCCCAACTGGGTGGCGCTGCTGGCCACGCCGCCGCCTTCCCCTTTGCCCATCCCTTCGGCCATCTGGAATTTGACATAATCATTTAGATTCCCAATGGCAGCCATGCTCGATCGCTTGTCGATAGCCTGCTCAACCTCCGGCGGAACCGAGATGTTCTCGACAATAAAGCTCGGTATCTCCAGACCGTATTTGGCGTGCACGGCCGGATTGATCAGCGGCAGCAGGGCCTCGCCCAAATCTTCGTAACGCGACGCCACGTCAAGCACGGGCAGCTTGGCCGAGGCCAGCGCGTCACTGAACACACTCACGATGCGCGAGCGCATCGTATCGGCAAATTCGTCGAGGCGGAAATGGTCATCGGTGCCGGCGACTTCTTTGAGGAACAGCTTGGGGTCCACGACATGAAAATCGTAGGTGCCGTAAGCCCGCACACGCACCACGCCAAAATCCGCGTCGCGCATCATGATCGGATTGGCAGTGCCCCATTTGTTGCCCGTAAACAGGCGGGTAGTGACGTAATAAATGTCGGCCTTGAACGGGGATTCAAGCCCATACTTCCAGCCCTTGAGCGTCGAGAGGATGGGGATGTTGTCGGTGGTCAGGGTCCATTTGCCGGGGCCGTAAGTGTCGCCAAATTGCCCCAGATAAATGAACTGCGCAACCTGCGATTCTCTCACGATAAGCTGTGCCCCGCGCTTGATCTCCTTGTCCATATCCGGGTAGCGGAATGAAATCGTGTCGCGCGAATCATCTTCCCACTGGATGATCTCCAGGAACTGCGTTTTCAAGTAATCCATCAGACCCATAGATTTTGCCTTTCGCTTTTAGGGCATCATCGCGCCTCAAAACGGCGGTGGAAAGCACAAATTCCGATCCTGCTCACCTGAACAAGGCTTTCCAAACGCCCTCTTAGCCTTCAGCCTTTCTCTTCTTTCCCGCCTTCGCCAGCGCTCCTTATCTGCCATCGCAGCACCCTCGAACAGGTCGTTTTTGGGGGCTCGCGTTTCTTTAAAGAGGCGCCACCAATATGAATCCACAACCCGGCTGTAACGCCCTGTAACCCCCTGTAACGCATTTGTAACGCCCTTGTAACGGTCTGATCTTCAAAACCCCTCGGTTTTATGCGGGTTGTAACGGTGTAACGCCCTGTAGCACCTAAACACTCCCCCTCCCCTCTCCCTTCCCTGGCTACCACATTTTGGGCCCTCTCAGCCTTTCTGTAACCAGATGTCGCCTGTTGTCACCAATGGTCACCAATGGTAACCACAAATCACCTCCCCCACTCGCCGACCCAAACCAGATGCCGGCCAAAAAAAATTCTTATCCAAACAAACGACGGCCCTCCGGCTCAGTTCGATTTCCACTCCCGGATAACCTCGGACCTCACTGCCGATAGCCGCGGAAAGGCGCGGATCATGCCTCTCTCTTCCGCACCTTTCCGCGGTCATCCGCGGCTTTCCGCAGCTAAAACAAAAGTTTCTCCTCCCGCGTCTTCACAGATTTCCCAGGACTCCCCGGAAAAGATTGACGTCTTGAGCCATGGTGATAAGATAGATTATCATTACTTGTTTGACTTTGCGGCTTGAGAAATCGGCGCCGGAACCCCGACACGCTATTTGTGCTCGTCGGGCAACTGTGGCGGTTGCCATCCGTGCCCCCGACGAGCAAGAACTACCAGATTCTTCATTCTACCTCCCAATG
Organism: Verrucomicrobiia bacterium; assembly: GCA_035946615.1. Lineage (NCBI taxonomy): Bacteria > Pseudomonadati > Verrucomicrobiota > Verrucomicrobiia > Verrucomicrobiia bacterium. The sequence goes on along the minus strand of DASYZB010000048.1, from coordinate 7,478 downwards.
AACCTGCCAGCCCTCCCGATTTCACAATCGTTTCGCCTGTGTAACTTTCCGCAACGCGCTTGCCTTTTGACCATTCTTTCTCTGGTGTGTGGATTCGCCATCGCCTGTTCTGGCCAGACCGCGTTTCTGGACTTCAACACCGCCGGCCAGTACACGAACAACTTTAATCCCTGGAACGATAACGGCGTGGGGGGCAACGGCGGCAGTTATTCCTTCATGGAAAGCGATGGCGTGGGCGCAGGGGGAAGCCGCGGGGTGAGTGTGTTCCAGAGCACCGATACGACCGCCGCTTACAATGCCGGGAGTTGGGATTTCTCGACAAATGGGGCGGTGATTGTCGTCTCGACGCTCATCAAGGCCAATGCGCAGTTCGGTGTGAACAAGGTGCAGCTTGGGTTCATGAACGTGAATAACAACGGGCTCAATAACAACGCAGGAGTCGCCTTCGAGAGCTACCGCTTTATCCCGACCGCGGCAGGGGTTTGGCCCCTATACGAGCAATACCGGACGGCAAATGCCTTGGGCAATACAACCCTTGGGACGCTGAACGTGGTTCCAGGCGAATGGTATAAGTTCGTAATCAGCGCAACAAACACCTCCGGCGCCTCCGGCAACTATACAGCCGGTTGCGCACTTTACGATTACGGCTCCGACGGGCTGACTCCAGGCACAAATCTCATCAACTTTTCTACCGTGCTGAGTCATACCGCGCAAACGGATGTGACGGTCTCGCCTGTTTGGCCGGCGTTCCGAGCCTTTCAGGATGCCGGGATCGATGCGTGGGACAATTTTCTGGTCTATACGCCCTCGAGTCCGCCGGTCATTACCCTGGCCCTGACCAACACGAGCGCGGCCCTGGGCCAACCTGCGACCTTTGCCGCGCTGGCGGACGGACCGGGCGCCATCGCCTATTCATGGTACACCAACCGCACGCACGTCGCCGGCGCCTCCGGCCAAAGCTACACCACGCCGCCGCTCACAGGCAGTTACACCAATATGATGGTGGTGGCCAGCAACACCAACGGCTCGGCCACCAATTCGGCATCGATTTCTGTTTTCGTGCCGTCCGCAGCCACGGTCACTAACTTGGCGGCCAGCGCCATTGAACCGACCACCGCTACTTTGAACGGCCGGGTCCTCAACACAGGTGGCGCCACCCCGACGATCACAATCTATTACGGCCCCTCGGATGGGGGCACCACCCCGGCCGCCTGGGCCAATAACGTTGGTCTCGGGCCGCAGTCGGGGAGCTTTTCCCAAGGAGTTGCAGGTCTAACACCCGGCACGACGTATTATTTCGCAGCAAAAGCAGTCAACGCCTCGGGAACATCCTGGGCCACCCCATCGCAAAGTTTCCAGACCCTGCCCATCAACCCGCCGGTCGTGACAAACCTGCCGGCCTCCGGCATTCAAGCCAATGCGGCCACCCTCAATGGCCAGGTGCTTTCCACAGGAAACGATACGCCCATTGTAACTTTGTATTATGGGCCGACCGACGGCGGCGCCACCGCCTCGAGTTGGGCGCAGAGCGTGAGCATTGGGCTGCAATCGGGCTCGTTCGCGCAGACCATCTCCGGCCTTTCCTCGAATACGACCTATTATTTCACTGCCGCAGCGGTCAACTCGGCTGGGGCCGCCTGGGCCGTTCCGTCGCAGTCATTCACAACACTTCTTACTAATCCTCCGGGAGCATCCGCAGTGGCCGTGCTCACGCACCATAATGACAACCAGCGCACTGGACGCAACCTGAACGAAACGATTCTGAATACGAGCAATGTCAATTCGAACCAATTCGGGTTGCTCTACACGCTTCCTGTGGACGATCAGATTTACGCCCAACCGCTCGTGATGACCAATGTCCTCATAACGGGCAAAGGGGTCCATAATCTGGTGATTGTCGTTACGGTCAATGATTCGGTGTATGCCTTTGATGCCGACGATTCCACCGTGACAACACCCTATTGGCACACCAGTTTCATCAACCCGCCCAACATCGTTGCTCCTGCCAATACAGACGAAAGCGCCATCGGGGCTTGCGGCGGCAATTATCAGGATTTCAGCGGTAACATGGGGATTGTGGGCACGCCGGTGATCGATCCGGCGACTGGCACAATGTATCTGGTGGCCAGGACGAAGGAGAACGGAACCACCTTTGTGCAGCGCCTGCATGCGCTGGATGTCGCGACCGGTTTGGATCGGCCCAATAGCCCGGTTGTTATCACTGCGACCTATCCCGGCACTGGGGCGGGGAGTTCCGGAGGGGTAGTCACCTTTGATTCCATCCGGGAGAATCAGCGACCCGGCCTGGCGTTGGTTAATGGAACGGTCTATATCAGTTGGTCATCGCATTGCGACAATGGGCCCTATCACGGCTGGGTCATCGGTTATGACGAAACCACACTGCAACAGGTGGCGGTTTTCAATGATACACCCAATGGTTACAACGGCGGGATTTGGATGAGCGGCCAGCCGCCCGCTATCGATACAAACGGGAACCTGTACCTCTCGACGGGCAATGGGAGTGTGGATACTTCAGGCGGTCCCAATCGCGGCGAGAGCTTTCTGAAGCTCTCGCGCAGTGGGACCAATCTGACGATGACGAGTTGGTTCACGCCTTATAATTGGCAGACGCTCGAAAACGGGGACATCGATCTAGGTTCTGGCGGCCTCATGTTAATCCCAGGCACGACGCTGGCGCTCTCAGGCGGCAAGGAAGGCATCCTGTACCTGGTCAACCGCGATAACATGGGCGGGCTGACCGCTTCCACCACAACCAACGACAATATTATTCAATACTTTTCGGTCACACCCAATGAACTCCATGGCGGGGCTGTTTGGTGGGACGGGCCGGCCAATTCCTGCGCTTACATCTGGCCCGCTGCCGTCAACCTTCAGCAATACGTCTTCAACGGGTCACAGGGGCGGTTCACCTTGCCCGCCTTTGCTCAAAGCCCTACTGCTGCTCCCAACGGACAGCCCGGCGCCCTGCTCGCCCTCTCCGCCAACGGCGCAGCCGCCGGCAGCGGCATCGTCTGGGCCGCTCATCAGTTGACTGGCGACGCCAACCAGAGTGTACGACCTGGGATTCTGCGCGCCTACGACGCGCAAAATGTCTCGCGAGAACTGTGGAATTCCCAGCAGAACAGCGCCCGAGACGCGGTGGGGAATTTCGCGAAATTTGTGCCGCCCACCGTGGCAAATGGAAAGGTGTATCTGGCGACTTTCTCGAATCGTTTGAATGTCTATGGTCTGTTGGCCAGCATCACGCCCCCGGCACTCTCGCTTAGTCCAGGGAATTTGAGCTTTGGCACGTTGGTGACGGGCCAGAATAGCAACAAGACCTTCCGGGTAGTCAATAATGGGGGCCAGACTCTTAATGGCGCCGCCACCGTTACGGGCCCATTCAGCATCAGCGGCGGCAGCCCCTTCAGCCTCTCTTCGGGCCAAACCGGTTTCGTCCAGGTCGCCTTCAGCCCGACAACCGGAGGAAGCTTCAGCAACGCGGTGGTTTTCTCAAGCAACGGCGGCAACAGCACCAACACGGTGACCGGTTCAGCCGTGACCCCGGGCCTGCTCGCGGTATCGCCGGCCACCGTCAATTACGGGACGGTGGCAGTCGGGAGCAATGTCCAGGCTACCCTGGTGGTCACCAATGAGGGCGGTTTGATGATTACCAACGGAACCGTAACAGTGGCGGCCGGGCCATTTGCGGTCGTCTCGGGCGCGTCCTTTACAGTGCCCGGATTTGGCAGCAGCAATGTGGTAGTGCGCTTTGCGCCCACCAGCGCCGGGAGCTTCAGCAATGCGGCGGTATTCGCCAGCAGTGGCGGGGGCAGCACCAATGCGCTGCTGGGAGTCGGAGCCGTGGCGCCTGTGGCCTCTTTCACAGCCAGCCCGACCAGCGGCACGCCTCCGTTGCTGGTAAGCTTTGCCGACACCTCGACAGGTACTATTACGAATCGGCTTTGGAACTTTGGTGATGGCGGGATAACCAACACAACCTTAAGCGGCGTCAATCATTCGTACGCTGCTGTGGGCACTTACGCCGTCAGCCTGACGGTCAACGGACCCGTCGGCACGAATACACTGGCTCGACCCGGCTACGTTGTAGTCACGAATGTGCCCGCCTTGTTGGCCCTCAGCCCGGCGAGTTGGGCTTACGGTTCCCTGATCACGGGTCAGAGCAGCAACAAGATTTTCCAGGTCGTCAATAACGGCGGCCAGACTCTCAACGGCACAGCTACCACGGCCACCCCCTTCAGCATTAGTGCAGGCAGCCCCTTCACTGTGTCTCCGGGACAAACCGGGCTGGTGCAGGTGGCCTTTAGCCCCACCACGGGAGGGAGCTTCAGCAACGTGGTGGTGTTCAGGAGCAACGGCGGCAACAGCACCAACACCGTGACCGGTTCGGCTGTAACCCCTGGCCTGCTCGTGGTATCGCCGGCCAGCATCAATTACGGGACGGTGGCGGTCGGGAGCAATGTGCAAGCCATCCTGGTGATCACCAATGAGGGCGGTCTAATGATTACCAACGGAACAGTCACGGTGGCGCCTGGGCCATTTGCGGTCGTCTCGGGCGCGTCCTTTACAGTGCCCGGATTTGGCAGCAGCAATGTGGTAGTGCGCTTTGCGCCCACCAGCGCCGGGAGCTTCAGCAATGCGGCAGTATTCGCCAGCAGTGGCGGGGGCAGCACCAATGCGCTGCTGGGAGTCGGAGCCGTGGCGCCTGTGGCCTCTTTCACAGGAACACCGACGAGCGGCGCCTGGCCCTTGCTGGTGAGCTTCACCGATTCCTCGACAGGCACGATAACAAACCGCTTTTGGAATTTTGGCGATGGAGTGACGACCAACACCACAGGGACCAATCTCACCCACGGTTACGGCGCGACCGGGACCAACACTGTCACCCTCACCGTCAGCGGACCGGTGGGGACCAACACGCTGACCGAGGCCGGTTACATCGTCGTGACCAACGCCGGTCCCGTAACGATTACAATATCGGTTTCGGGAAACCAGGCGATGTTGACCTGGCCGATAGGCACGCTCCAAACCGCTGTTCAGGTGATGGGGCCCTATACCAACATAGTTGGCGCCACCTCGCCATACCCGGTTACGCCATCCGAGGCAGCGCGGTTCTTCCGCATTCAGGTGCACTGAAAAACTACCGCGCAAAGCGTCCGGCAAGGGTACTGGCAGCGATCTCCAATCGCTTGCAACTGCGCGCGTGGTCTGTTATCAGTACGGGCATCGCCGCAAGGCATGTGTCGTTGGGCCTCTTGGTTGCCCAACATATCGCGCCAACGTAGCTCAGTCGGTAGAGCAGCGCTTTCGTAAAGCGCGGGTCGTCAGTTCAATTCTGACCGTTGGCTCCATCTTCAAAAGAGGGGCCCATAGCTCAGTGGTTAGAGCAGGCGACTCATAATCGCTTGGTCGGGGGTTCAAATCCCTCTGGGCCCACCATTTCATTCCAGCGCCTATTTGCCGGGCTGGAATGCATATCGAGTGTCGAAAATGCCCGCCAAAAGCGGTTCGGCGCTTTCTCACTTCTTTCTCACTTTCCAGGTTGCAGCGGGTTGCGCAGGGCCAAACTGCACCCATATGGGCGCTCGGGTATGTTGACCGCACAACGGCCGCTTCGGCCCCCTTGCCGGCACCAAATGGTGGTGTGCAAAATCTTTCCCATCACCAGGAATAGCTCAGGCCGATGGGGGTTTGTCCCGGGCGGTTGAGCCTGATTGGGTCTTTCAGACGTGAAGCAACGGACGGACGTTTTCATCGCATTCCGAGCTGAATCTGTCAGAGGGTTTTTGTTGAAGGCGCTGTTCGATCCGAACTCGGCAAAGGCCGTGCGGATCGCCGACATCAAATCTCCCAGCCGGACCACTTCTGCCTTCTGTCCCGGCTTGCAACCGGCTCCGCCTCCTTCCCATAAATGAAGCTTACCATGTTCATGTAGAGGTCATGGGTGTGCTGCGAAACGTACCTTTCGGCATTACCTACAGCCTCTCGCGCCCTCTCCTCGTATCCAGGTCGCAAGCCCTGCGCCTCGACAATCTGCGCGCCGTGGATCATGTGCACGATGGTTTCAATCCTCGATAGCCTTACCAAAACAGCATACCTGAATTTTCGTTGGGTCTGTTCGTTCTTCGCAACAGCCTGCGCTTTAAGATCTTCACAAATCGAACGCACGCGCTCAGCCGTGGTTTCCGCAATGCCTGTGATGGTACCTCGCTCCTTTGTCGAATGACGTTCTTTCATGCTACCAAAGGATATGCCCCGGCAGGCTCGGCACAACCATTGGCACAACCCGTGTAGCCAGACCCCTAACCAAAAGGTTTTCCTAATCTTGCGCGGTCAGCTCAGGCTGGCTGCGGGTGGTGGTGTGCTTGGAGGAAGAATGTCGGTCTGACAGTCACATCGTGAAGCAGGAGTTTCCCATGAACGACAGCACCTATTTCCGCGCTTCTCGTCCATTGAGTTTCGCTGCGAGGTGGCTAACGAACCGATGCAAAACTCCAGAACCAGCTTCTTCAAGACCGGTCTGTCTTTGGATTGAAATCGGAAAGCATAATCTCAAAAACTTAACTGAGAACTTGGTTTGCAGTTGTGATTTAAAAACCCTGTAATAATCTGATTCTAAATCGTCCCGTGTCCAATCAGCAGCCAAAACCAATTAAAACACCGCCTCCCACTTCAGGCATCGAGGAGATGGTCGCCGCCGCAATGAATGAGCAGGGTTTCTTATTCTCTCAGGCGGTTCAAGCAACACTTCAATTTCAACCTTCGTGGAAAATTTCGCCAGCTGAATGGCAATATGTTGAAAGAGAGTATCCAGTCACCGCTTCCGATGGGTCGCAAACCAGAATTGATATCGTGCTTCGTAACGCCTATCAACAGGGAGCGTATGCGGCGATTGAATGCAAGCGCGCCCATCCGCTTTATAAGCGATGGATATTTTTCGACGAACACCGCGATTGCCCGAAAGCGCCATTGCATTTTGAGGTCGTGAAAGTGATCGAAAGAAGATCAAACCCAAGTGCCAGCCTCGATGCACCGCAGTTTTTAACAAATGCCAATCATCAAATAATAACGAGGCCCAGCGATGTGTCTTGCCTAGTTTTCAATTCATATCTCGAAGTTGCGATCCAGCGCGACAAACGGTCCGGTTACACTGAAACAGTCGAAGAGGCTTTTGATCAGGTGATGAAAGGACACACCGGTTTGCTCACTAAGGTAATCGGGTTTGACAAAGAGTTTTTAATGTGTTCCGTTCCGATTGTCGTGACGACTGCTGAAGTGTTCCGCGCAGACTTCAGTATTAACAGTGTTCCCCTTACTGTTTCTACGGGGATCATAGTGGGTAGAGATTGAGCTTTCCGCAGAAGAACAGGATACGAATCCGGTAGTTGTGAAAGTTGCGAAAGCCTCGGGCAGCGGACTTGAGACTCTGGATTTTCGAGTTCAGCCCCTCGGTTACG